>JBGSWB010000225.1:0-13094 GCA_041752675.1 Sideroxydans sp.
GTTCGAGAAAATGCCCATTCAACAGGCTTTACAGAGCATCAGCGGTCAGACAGAAAACGCAGATATCAGCAACCAACTGAATCTATTCGATTCTTAACCGGACACTAGTGTATACGATTATTAATTTTCGTGCACATCATAGCCCGATTACTTTGCACTCGCCATGCGTAGGTGTAGGATTGCGGCCATTCGATTTTATTGGCTGTGGATGAAATGACAATGAACAAGTTACGCCCTAAACATCTAGCCCTTCATAAGATCAAGCTCCCCCTTCCTGGCATCGTCTCCATCTTGCATCGCATCAGTGGTGCAGCGCTTTTCGTCGCGTTACCGTTGCTGCTTTTCATCCTCGATCAAAGTCTGCGCTCCATCGAGACTTACACCAATCTTACTGAGATGCTTGCGCATCCGATTTTGAAATTGACGTTGCTCGGATTGATGTGGGCATTCTTGCATCATTTTTGTGCGGGCTTGCGTTACCTGGCCATCGACCTACATCTGCTCTCGCATATCTCTGTGGCACGCAGCAGTAGCAAGTGGGTGATGTTGGTAAGTCTTTCGTTGACCATCGTGTTGGGAGTGAAGTTATGGTGAATCGTATCGTAACGGGTGCGCACTACGGCCTGCGCGATTGGTTGGTGCAACGTGTCACCGCTGTGGTGATGGCAATCTATGCCGTCGTGGTCGTGGTGATATTGCTGATGCAGCCTTCATTCGGATATGACACTTGGGCGGGGTTGTTCTCTGGCAACCTGATGCGCACCTTCTCCATGTTGTTCTTGCTCAGCCTGTTCTACCACGCGTGGATCGGTGTGCGCGACATCGTGATGGACTATGTGAAGCCTGCGTTCGTTCGTTTACTGATTCATGTATTGGTGATTCTTGCACTGATCTTGTATGTGATCTGGTCTATGCAGATCCTCTGGGGGTTATAAAACAAATGGCAATAACGAAAAGAACGTTCGACGTAGTGGTGATAGGTGCGGGTGGGGCAGGGATGCGTGCGGCGCTCACCCTGTCGGAAGCAGGTCTCAAAGTCGCCGTGCTGTCTAAGGTCTTTCCTACACGCTCACACACTGTTGCAGCACAAGGAGGTATCGCAGCGTCGCTGGGTAACGTCAACGAAGACAATTGGCACTGGCATATGTACGACACCGTCAAAGGTTCGGACTATCTGGGTGATCAAGACGCCATCGAATACATGTGCCGTGCAGCACCGGAAGTAGTCTATGAGTTGGAGCATTTCGGGATGCCTTTCGACCGTTTGGACAGCGGCAAGATATATCAACGCCCCTTTGGTGGGCATATGCAGGATTACGGCAAGAACCCTGTGCCGCGCGCTTGTGCCGCTGCTGACCGTACCGGACATGCTTTGTTGCATACCCTCTATCAACAGAACGTACGTGCCAATACCAATTTCTTCGTTGAATGGATGGCGCTCGATCTGATCCGAGACCAAGACGGTGATGTGCTGGGCGTAGTCGCGATGGAGATCGAGACTTCCGAAGTGATGATCCTGCAAGCCCGTGCGACCTTGTTTGCGACAGGCGGAGCGGGGCGCATCTTCTCGGCCAGCACCAATGCCTACATCAATACCGGTGATGGGCTGGGCATGGCGGCACGTGCAGGCATCCCGCTAGAGGATATGGAGTTCTATCAGTTCCACCCGACAGGCGTTCACGGTGCTGGCGTGCTCATCACTGAAGGTGTGCGCGGTGAGGGCGGTTATCTGGTGAACAAAGATGGCGAACGTTTTATGCCGCGTTATGCACCCACCGCCAAAGACTTGGCGAGCCGTGATGTGGTGTCGCGTGCGATGGCGACCGAGATCAAAGAAGGGCGCGGTTGCGGTCCGCATGGCGACCACGTCTTGCTCAAGCTCAATCACTTGGGCGATGAGGTCATCCGGCATCGTCTGCCCGGTATCCGCGACATCGCCCTCAAGTTCGCCCATGTCGATCCCTCCCAATCTCCTATCCCTGTCGTGCCGACTGCGCACTACATGATGGGCGGTATACCAACCAACTATCACGGTCAAGTCGTAGTGCCCCAAGGCACGGCACCTGATGTGCCGGTGCAAGGTTTCTATGCGGTGGGCGAGTGCGCTTGTGTATCCGTGCATGGAGCGAACCGCTTGGGCTGTAACTCACTACTCGACCTCATCGTGTTCGGTCGCGCGGCAGCACGGCAGATCATTGAGGACTTGAAAACTAATCTCAACCACAAACCATTGCCAGCCGATGCGACGGATCGTCCTCTTGCTCGCTTGGCGCGTCTGGAAGAGCAAAAGAATGGGGAATCTGTTGCTGAGGTAGGCGATGAGATGCGCCGAGTGATGCAGTTACATTGCGGTGTGTTCCGCTTTCCCGATTTGATGGCTGAAGGTGTGAAGAAGATCCGTGAAGTGGCAGAACGCGTGCGTCATACCGAGATCAAAGATAAGAGCAAGGTATTCAATACCGCACGTGTCGAAGCCCTTGAGTTGGATAACTTGATCGAAGTGGCGCAAGCCACCATGACAGCAGCGGAGGCGCGCAAAGAAAGTCGCGGCGCACACGCGCGTGAAGACTTCCAGGAGCGCGACGACAAGAGCTGGTTGAAGCACTCCTTGTACTACAGCGAAGGCCATCGTCTGGATTACAAGCCAGTGCGCTTGAAGCCGCTGACCGTTGAAACATTCCCGCTCAAAGCGCGTGTCTACTAAGGAGGCGGCGATGAAATTAAAGATATACCGCTACAACCCAGACGTCGATACCGCACCCTACATGCAGGACTTTGAGTTGAACATGGAATCAGGAGACGCCATGTTGCTCGATGCGTTGATGATGTTGCGCAAGCAAGATGACAGCTTAGGTTTCCGTAAATCATGCCGCGAAGGTGTCTGCGGTTCGGATGCGATGAACATCAATGGCCGTAATGGTTTGGCCTGTATCACTTCGCTGTCCTCCCTCAAGCAGCCTATCGAGATCCGTCCTTTGCCCGGCTTGCCGGTCATTCGCGACCTGATCGTCGATATGACGCAGTTCTTCAAGCAGTATCACTCCATCAAGCCCTATCTGGTGAACAATGATCCACCACCCGAGACAGAGCGCCTGCAATCTCCCAAAGATCGTTTGGAGTTGGATGGTCTGTATGAGTGCATCTTGTGCGGTTGCTGCACGACAGCATGTCCTTCATTCTGGTGGAATCCTGATAAGTTCGTGGGCCCGGCAGGTCTGTTGCAGGCATATCGCTTCATCGCTGATACACGTGATCAAGATACCGCCGCGCGCTTGGACAATCTTGAAGATCCGTATCGTCTGTTCCGTTGCCACACCATCATGAATTGTGCGGATGTGTGTCCGAAAGAGTTGAATCCGACGGAAGCCATTGGCAAGATCAAAGATATGATGGTGAAGCGCGCGGTATGAGTACGGGTGACCCTGTCGAATTGCAGCGTCTGCGTTGGCGCTGTCGGCGCGGGCTGTTGGAGCTGGATATCGTATTGGGACGTTTCGTCGAACACCGCTATCCGAAGTTGAATGAGCAGCAACGTATCGTGTTTGACGAATTATTGGATATGGCAGATAACGATCTGTGGGATACGGTCACGGGTAACAAAGAGCTGACACAAGCGCATCAGCGTGAAGTGTTGGATTGGTTGAAGCAAGCTTGATAAGGGTGAGATGAAAATGGAAAAACAACGCGTCGCAACGCTGACTCTGGATGATGGTCGTAGCATCGAGTTCCCAATCTTGTCCGGTACGCTCGGTCCCGATGTCATCGACATCCGCACCTTGAGCAAGCTGGGTGTGTTCACTTATGACCCAGCGTTCTTCGCGACTTCCAGTTGCACCTCCGACATTACCTTCATCGACGGTGATGCGGGTTTGCTCTACTACCGTGGTTACCCTATCGAGCAGTTGGCTGAGAAGTCGGATTTCTTGGAAGTCTGCTATCTACTGTTGAACGGTGAACTCCCTACGACAGAGCAAAAAGCCAAATTCGTCAACAGCATCACACACCACACCATGGTGCACGACCAGTTGGCACGTTTCTTCAATGGTTTCCGTCGTGACGCACATCCGATGGCGGTGATGGTGGGGGTGGTGGGCGCGTTGTCCGCGTTCTATCACGATTCGCTCGACATCAATAACCCGCAGCATCGTGAGATCTCGGCGCAACGCCTGCTGGCGAAAGTGCCGACCATCGCGGCGATGACGCATAAATACAGCGTCGGCGAGCCGTTCATGTACCCCAAGAATAAGTTTGGTTTCGTGGAGAACTTCATGTACATGATGTTCGCCACGCCAGCCGAAGACTATGTGCCAAATCCGATCTTGGTGCGTGCCTTGGAGCGTATTCTCATCTTGCATGCCGACCACGAACAGAACGCTTCGACCTCGACCGTGCGTTTGGCAGGTTCCAGCGGGGCGAACCCGTTCGCCTGTATCGCTTCCGGCATCGCTGCTTTGTGGGGGCCAGCCCACGGCGGTGCGAATGAGGCTGCATTGAAGATGTTGGAAGAGATCGGTGACCCATCGCGTGTGGCAGAGTATGTGCAAGGTGTGAAAGACAAGAAGTACAAACTGATGGGCTTCGGTCATCGCGTGTACAAGAACATGGATCCACGTGCAGCCGTGATGCGCCAGACCTGTTACGAAGTGCTGAAAGAGTTGAACCTTGAGAACGATAAGTTGTTCGCTTTGGCGATGGAATTGGAAAAGACCGCGCTGAACGATCCTTACTTCATCGAGCGCAAGTTGTATCCGAACGTGGACTTCTATTCTGGCATCGTGCTGCGCGCCATCGGCATCCCGCTCAATATGTTCACTGTGATCTTCGCTGTGGCGCGCACCATCGGTTGGGTGTCGCAATGGAACGAGATGATCGCCGATGCAGAGCATAAGATCGGTCGCCCACGTCAGCTCTATCGTGGTGCTGCCCGTCGTGACTACATCACAATGACGAAACGCTGAGTTCAACAAGGTTGAATATGAATGCCCCCGAAAAGAACTACATGCAGGAGATGCAGAACACCTCGTTGCTGAATGGTGGCAACAATGTGTTCGTCGAAAGTCTGTACGAAGATTATCTGAACGGTGCGGATAGCGTTCCTGCAGAGTGGCGTGCCTATTTCGATAAATTGAAAGCGGCCGGCACACAGCAAGATGTAGCGCATAGTTCTATCCAACGCGGCTTCTTGGCTCGTGCGCAACACGCACCCGAGACCTCGCAACACGCTGAGTTGGAGCGCAAGCAGTCGGCAGTCTTGCAACTCATCAATGCACATCGCTTCCTCGGGGCGCGTGTCGCCGATCTTGATCCGCTCAAGCGTTTTCCCCAACCAGAAGTGGTCGAGCTCAATCTTGCCTACTACAACTTGACCGAAACGGACATGGACACGACCTTCTTTACCGGTTCATTGGTGGGTGGTGCGCGTATGACGTTGCGCGACATCCTGCAGCGGCTGAAGCGCATCTATTGCAGCAGTGTCGGCGCGGAATACATGTACATGAGCAACGTCGCTGAGAAGCGTTGGATCCAAGCGCGCCTAGAGGGAGCTAGCGGCGAACCGAAATATCCCAATGAATTGAAGCGGCGCATCCTTGAACGTCTGACGGCGGCGGAAGGGCTGGAGCGTTACCTGCACACCAAATATGTAGGTCAAAAACGATTCTCGCTAGAAGGCGGGGACACGCTGATCCCATTGCTCGATCATTTGTTGCAACGTGCGGGTGAACAAGGCGTGAAAGAGTCTGTCATCGGCATGGCGCACCGGGGGCGTTTGAACGTGTTGATCAACACCCTCGGCAAATTGCCCAAGGTGTTGTTCGCTGAGTTCGAAGGTATCCATACCGAACATCTGACATCGGGCGACGTGAAATACCACCAAGGTTTCTCATCCGACATCGCCACACCGGGCGGTGCGATGCATCTGACGCTGGCTTTCAATCCATCCCACTTAGAGATCGTCAATCCTGTGGTCGAGGGCTCGGTACGCGCACGCCAGCATCGTCGCAAGGATAAAAAGGGTAATCAAGTGATGCCTATCTTGTTGCATGGCGATGCCGCATTTGGCGGGCAGGGCGTGAATCAGGAGACGTTCAATCTGTCGCAGACGCGCGGTTATCGCACGGGTGGTACGGTGCATATCGTCGTCAACAACCAGATCGGCTTCACCACATCCGATGTGCGCGATATGCGTTCCTCGTTGTATTGCACAGACGTGGCGAAGATGGTCGAAGCGCCCATCTTTCACGTGAATGCGGATGATCCGGAGATGGTGCTGTTGGTCACCGAGATCGCACTTGATTTCCGCATGCAGTTCAATCGTGACGTGGTCATCGATATGGTGTGTTTCCGCAAGCTGGGGCACAACGAGCAGGATGAACCGCTGGTCACCCAGCCTTTGATGTACCGCAAGGTGAACAAACATCCAGGTACGCGCGCACTGTATGCCGCACGTTTGGTCGAGCAAGGTGTGTTGTCTGCCAACGAGCCTGACGAGATGGTGGTGAGCTACAAGCAAGCGATGGATGCAGGTCACAATCCTATCCAGCCCGTATTGAGCGATTACAAGTTCGGACATGCGGTGAGTTGGGCGCCTTATGTCGGCGACATCTCATGGAAGACTCCGGCAGCCACCAGTCTGTCGAGTGAACGTCTGCAACAGTTAGCGCAGCGTCTGGTGGATAGCCCTGAAGGTTTCAAATTGCATTCGCGTGTGGAGAAGATCATGGCTGATCGTATCTCTATGAGCAAAGGTGAGCTTGCGCTGGATTGGGGCATGGCTGAGAACTTGGCTTATGCAAGTCTGGTCACCCAGGGCTATCCGGTCCGCTTGTCGGGTGAGGATTGCGGTCGTGGCACGTTCTTCCATCGCCATGCCGTGTTGCATGATCAGAATCGTGAGCAATGGGACAAAGACGTTCACATTCCCTTGCAGAATATCGCGCCAGAACAAGCTGATTTCATCGTCATCGATTCCATCCTGTCGGAAGAGGCTGTGCTCGGGTTTGAGTATGGATACGCCACCGCCGAGCCGGATACGTTGACCCTGTGGGAAGGCCAGTTCGGCGACTTCGCCAACGGCGCTCAAGTGGTCATCGATCAATTCATCACTTCTGGCGAAGCCAAATGGGGCAGGTTGTGTGGGCTGGTGATGTTGTTGCCGCATGGCTATGAAGGCCAAGGGCCCGAGCACTCATCGGGTCGTATCGAGCGCTACTTGCAGCTTTGCGCGGACTACAACATCCAAGTCTGCGTGCCAACGACGGCAGCGCAGATCTTCCATCTGTTGCGCCGTCAGATGGTACGTCCCTATCGCAAGCCACTCATCGTTTTCACGCCCAAGAGTCTGTTGCGTAGTAAAGATGCATCGTCTCCATTAGAGATGTTCACGACAGGTGGATTCCAAAACGTCATCCCTGAGATAGATACTTTGGACGCTTCCAACGTGAGTCGCATCATCGTGTGTAGCGGTAAGGTGTATTTCGATCTGCTCAAGCATAGGCGTGAGAAGAACATACCTAACATGGCCATCATCCGCTTGGAGCAGTTGTATCCTTTCCCACACGAAGAGTTCTCGGCGCAGATCGCGGCTTACCCGCAAGCCACCGAAGTCCTCTGGTGTCAGGAAGAGCCGGGTAATCAAGGTGCGTGGCATCGTATCCAGCATTACTTGTTGCGTCAGATGCGTCCAGAGATGCGATTGGAATATGCGCTACGTCCGTCCTCGGCATCCCCTGCGGCGGGTTATCTGGCAACGCATAACGAACAACAAAAAGCCGTGATCGAAGCTGCATTCCGTCCCGACCTAAACGTGAAAAACAAACCAGGAGCACACCATGAGCATCATTGAAGTCAAAGTACCGCAACTCTCTGAGTCCGTCTCCGAAGCGACCCTGATCACTTGGAACAAGAAAGTCGGCGATGCGGTAAAAGAGGGCGAGAACCTCATCGACATCGAGACCGACAAGGTCGTGCTTGAATTGCCTGCGATCAAGAGCGGCGTGCTAGTGAAGATCATCAAAGCCGATGGTGCCAAAGTGGGTAGCAACGAAATCATCGCGCAGATAGACACAGAGGCGGTAGTGCAAGCGGCTGCGCCAGTAGCTGCAGCGGCACCTGCTCCAGCGTCTCCTTCAGCCAGAAAACTTGCCCATGCACATGATTTAGATACGGCCACTCTGCAAGGCAGCGGCAAACACGGCCTAGTGACCAAAGAGGATGTGCTGAGTGCAGTGCAACAACCAACACCTGTCTCTCAGCCAGTCGCAGCACCCGTCAATGTGCCAGTAGGTGAGCGTGCCGAACAGCGTGTGCCCATGACGCGCATCCGCCAGCGCATCGCGGAGCGCTTGCTGCAATCGCAACAGAACGCCGCCATCCTCACTACGTTCAACGAAGTGAACATGCAGCCCGTCATCGACCTGCGCAATAAATACAAAGACGCGTTTGAAAAGAAGCACGGCGTGAAGTTGGGTTTCTCTTCTTTCTTCATCAAGGCCGCAGTCATCGCTTTGCAGAAATTCCCCGTGGTGAACGCTTCGGTGGATGGTAACGATGTCATCTATCACGGTTACTTCGACATTGGTATGGCCATCGGTAGCGAACGCGGATTGGTCGTGCCCATCTTGCGCAATGCCGACCAAATGTCATTGGCCGACATCGAGAAACAGATCGCCGCCTTTGCTGCGCGCGCCAAAGATGGCAAGCTGACCATGGAAGAATTGAGCGGTGGGACTTTCTCGATCACCAATGGCGGAGTTTTCGGCTCCATGCTCTCCACCCCCATCATCAACCCGCCACAAAGCGCCATCTTGGGCATCCATGCCACTAAAGAGCGCCCCGTGGTTGAGAACGGCCAGGTCGTCATCCGCCCTATCAACTACCTTGCGCTGTCCTATGATCATCGCATCATTGACGGTCGTGAAGCGGTGCAGTTCCTAGGTACTATCAAGGAAGTGCTGGAATATCCCGGGCGTGTGTTGTTGGATCTGTAAATGAAGAGCTTCGACGCATATCGCATCTTCGAAGAGAACGGCAAGTCCATCGGCAAACTCGTCCAGTTATCTGTGGATGAGCTTGATGCAGGTGAGGTTGTCATTCGTACTCACTACTCGGGTGTCAATTATAAAGATGCGCTGGCGGCGACAGGGGCGGGCAAGGTCATCCGTCGCTTCCCTTGTGTGGGTGGAGTGGATGTCTCCGGTGTGGTGGAGAGTTCGTCAGATACGCGTTTCAAGGCGGGCGATCAGGTGGTGGTTACCAGCTACGACATGGGGGTGGCGCACGACGGTGGTTTCGCTGAGTACGTGCGTGCACCTGCTGATTGGGTCGTGCCACTTCCAACGGGTCTGACTTTGTTCGATTCGATGGTGCTCGGCACGGCCGGCTTTACTGCTGCGCTGGCAATTTATCGTTTGGAACAGAACGAGCTGACACCCGCTAAAGGCAAAGTCATCGTGACGGGGGCGACGGGCGGGGTGGGTAGTTTGGCGGTACGTATGCTGTCGCAACTGGGTTACCACGTGGTCGCGCTGACCAGCAAAGCAACTGAGGCTGATTATCTTCACGGCTTGGGGGCAAAAGAGGTGTTGTTGCGCAGTGATGTCGATCTAACTAGCAAGCGTCCTTTGGAAAAAGCGCTGTGGGCGGGGGCGTTGGATGCAGTGGGCGGTGAGACTTTGGCTTGGCTGGCGCGTACGGTGCAGCAAGATGGTGCCATCGCTAGCTTCGGCAATGCTGGGGGGGCCGAACTGCATACCACTGTATTTCCCTTCATCTTGCGTGGTGTGAAGTTGCTCGGCGTGGATTCGGCGGCGACGCCGATGCTGCTACGCAAGCAGATGTGGCTGCGCCTTGCGGGTGATTTACATATCAACGACCTTGAAAAGATCGGGCATCGAATCTCGTTGACTCAACTGCCTCAAGCTTGCGCGTCGCTCATTGATGGGACATCACGCGGGCGCTATGTGGTGGATTTCACTAGCAAGTAGATTTCACTCGGTTATAATGCGCGCCCTTCGAGGTCATCATGACTTCGAGATGCGAAAGTGGCGGAATTGGTAGACGCACTGGATTTAGGTTCCAGCGCCGTGAGGCGTGAGAGTTCGAGTCTCTCCTTTCGCACCATGTTTTTCTTATATCTTCCTTCAATCTCGTTGTTCATTTACTGTTAAAAGGCTATATTGCGGCCTAGGGAGTGAAGACATGTCGAATGATAACGAGAACAAGCGCGCCGTATTAGAAGCGCGTCACCATGATCCTTTTTCATATCTAGGGTTACATCAAAGCAAGTCTGAGTGGGTGTTGCGCGTATTCCAGCCTTACGCCACTGAAGTATCCGTACATGATGGTTCAAAATGGCAAACATTGGAGCGTGTCGATACGGCAGGTCTTTTTACTTGGCGCGGTAAGGCAAAGCTCCCTTCACCCTGCAAGCTGCAACTGAATTTCTTCAATCACGTGCTGGAAATGCACGATGCATACACATTCAACACCAGCATCACCGAGCATGATCTGCACCTATTCTCCCAAGGGCGCTTGGAGCAGTCATATCGCATGTTGGGTGCGCACCATATGGAGTTGCAAGGCGTGTGGGGCGTGCGCTTCGCGGTTTGGGCGCCTAATGCTGGGCGCGCCAGTGTCGTAGGCGATTTCAACGGTTGGGATGGCCGTGTACATCCGATGCGCTCTCTGGGCAGCAGTGGCGTGTGGGAGATATTCGTGCCGGACATCGGTCTGGGCGAGTTCTACAAGTTCGAGCTGCGCAATCGTCATACCAGTGAGTTACTGACTAAGACTGACCCATACGGCTTCAGTTTCGAGATGCGTCCAGGTACGGCCTCGCGTGTGACCACGCTGGATGGATTTGCATGGAACGATCAAGCATGGATGGAGCAGCGTGCTGTGCAGGATTGGCAACATCTGCCTCTGAACATCTATGAGATACACGCGGGTTCTTGGCGCAAACATTGGGATGGTCGTTTCTATAATTTCCGTGAATTGGCAGAGAGTCTTGTCCCCTATGTGCAAGAGATGGGCTTCACCCATATCGAGTTGATGCCGATCAGCGAGCATCCATTGGATGAGTCGTGGGGGTATCAGACCACGGGTTACTTCGGCGTCACCAGCCGCTTCGGCACACCAGACGACTTCCGCTATTTCGTTGATGCTTGCCACACGGCGGGTATCGGCGTTCTATTGGACTGGGTTCCAGCGCACTTTCCAAAAGATGCATTTGCATTGGCACGCTTCGATGGAACTGCATTGTATGAGCACGAAGACCCCCGTTTGGGTGAGCACCAAGATTGGGGCACGCTGATATTCAACTATGGTCGCAACGAAGTGCGCAACTTCTTGCTAGCGAACGCGCATTTCTGGTTGAGTGAGTTCCACATCGACGGTGTGCGTGTGGATGCGGTGGCCTCCATGTTGTATTTGGATTACTCTCGTAATGAGGGACAGTGGTTGCCGAATAAATATGGCGGACGCGAGAATCTTGAAGCCGTGGATTTCTTCCGTGAACTGAATGTGATGACGCATCAGCACTTCCCCGGCACCTTGACCATCGCCGAAGAATCGACTTCGTGGCCGATGGTGTCGCGCCCCACTTATCTGGGGGGCTTGGGCTTTTCCATGAAGTGGAACATGGGGTGGATGAACGACACGCTGTCGTATATCGAGAACGATCCGGTGCATCGCCGCTATCACCAGAACATGCTGACCTTCGGTCAGTTGTATGCCTATACAGAGAATTTCGTGATGCCGTTCTCGCATGACGAAGTAGTGCACGGCAAACATTCCTTGCTGGACAAGATGCCCGGTGATGCGTGGCAGAAGTTCGCCAACCTGCGCCTACTGTTCACCTACCAGATGACCAATCCTGGTAAGAAACTGAATTTCATGGGTAATGAGATCGCTCAAGGTCAGGAGTGGAAGGTCGGCGGCGAGATCGATTGGTATCTGTTAGGTCGTAACGAACACAGTGGTATCAAGGCGATGGTGCGCGATGTGAATCGCTTGTATCGCGATGTGCCGGCTTTGCATCAATTGGACTTCTCGCACGAAGGTTTCGCATGGTTGGATTGCAACAATGCGGATCAATCCCTGTTGATCTTCCGCCGCATGGCGCGTGATGGTTCATACGTCATCGTGGCGTTGAACTTCACGCCAGTCCCGCGCGAGGCATACCGTATCGGCGTACCGAACAAGGGCGGCTACCGCGAGATATTCAACAGTGACTCGCATTTCTACGGTGGCACCAACATGGGTAATGGCTTCGGTCTGTATTCAAGTGATGTCGCGAGCCATGGATTCGAGCAATCCATCGAGGTGACTTTGCCTCCGCTGTCGGGCATCGTCCTTGAAAGGATGCGTTGAATCTCAGTTATGGATGACGTGTAATACAAACGAAAGTAAGCAGGGTCAGATAGGTTTTGATATGTCGCAATTAACTCAATCTTCAGCATGGCAAGCCCTGCATAAACATAGACAAGACCTTGGGCAATATTCATTGCGTGAGGCTTTTGTTTCAGATCCGCAACGCTTCGAGCGATTCTCTTTGCGCTTGGATGACCTGTTGTTGGATTATTCCAAGAACCTCATCACGCAAGACACTATGCCACTGTTGATGGGTTTGGCACGCCAAGCCAAAGTAGAAGAGTGGCGCGAGAAGATGTTCGCGGGCGAGAAGATCAATTTCACTGAGAATCGTGCCGTACTGCATACAGCCTTGCGCGCAGCGACAGATACTAAGCATCCCCCGTTGCGTGTGGAAAAGACCGATGTCCTGATCGGCATCCGCCATGTGCTGGAGAAGATGCGCTTGTTCAGCAACAGCGTGCGCAATGGGGTCTGGCGTGGATATACCGGCAAACCCATCACGGACGTGGTGAACATCGGTATCGGTGGTTCTTTTCTAGGCCCCTTGATGGTGTGCCAAGCATTGCAACCTTATTCCAGCCCTAAGTTGCGCGCGCATTTCGTCTCCAACGTGGATGGCGCGGACATCGCGACCAAGTTGGCTCTGCTCGATCCCGAGACCACGTTGTTCATCATCGCATCCAAGACCTTCACTACACAGGAGACGCTGATGAACGCGAGCT
>JBGSWB010000226.1:0-2375 GCA_041752675.1 Sideroxydans sp.
GTCTTGAATCCCTCGGATGTCGTCACGATCACCCACGGTGCTTTCACCATCGCATAGGCTTCGCCGCCCACCTTCAAGCCCAGATGTTCCACACTCTCATTGGTGATCACTGCCGCCAGCGTATCGCCGCTGCCGATGTCCATACTGTAGGGTTTGTGACAAGTACGACTGTACGCCTTGAATGGCGTATACATAAAGAAATGGGCACTAATAATTTAGTGCCCACATTCATACCTAATTGGTGCGCCCGGCGGGATTCGAACCCACCACCCTAGGCTTCGGAAACCTATACTCTATCCAAATGAGCTACGGGCGCGTTTTGAAGCGGAGCGGAGGATAGCGGCTTTTATAGCCACCGTCCAACTAGGATCATGTCGGGATGCAAGCTAGGTTCTGTGCGTGACACACATAGCCTTTGGCGTAGATCAGTGCGATCCAAAACCAGAACAGGATGAAGAAGCTTGCCAAGCCCATGTGTTGGTCGGCGATGAACTTCGGCGATATGGCGCGGGTCATTTTATAGATCGGTGCAGTGACGACTTGGAACAGGCGATACACGAAATTATCTTGCTTGGCTTTGCCAGAAATCAGTCCGACCAAACCTTGCGAGAGCAATGCGAGGGCGCCAACTTCAACCAGCGCTTTAAGTGAGCTGACAATGAATAATTCAATAGAGAACATGGGAGGCACACTGAGTTGGATGTGCGTGGATTTTAACATCCCCTATGGATAAAGCTTGCGGCTTATGGCTTCAATACGGAGAATGCGGTCTGCTTTGATTAAGGAAAAATGAGATGAATTTTGAGAAGTGGCAACATTACTGGCGTGCGAGTGTCTTCCAGTTCTTCAACAAGGAAGATCAAGCGATACAGGAGTATCGTCTGGCGCTTTTGTCAGCCCCCGATTTTGCCCGTGCGCCTGAACGTGCTGCCTTCATCTACGCCACTCGAGGTGACTTCAAATCAGCCGCCGCTAACTTCCGCGACGTACTTGCCATCGAACCTGACAACGCCGTGATCCATTTCAATCTAGGGTTCGCTTGTGACAAGACCGGCGATATTCATGAAGCGATAGTCGCATTCCAAGATGCGACCCGCTTGAATGCACAGCTTGATCGCGCTTGGTATGGCTTGGGTATTTGTCATGCGAAGTTGGGTAATCATGCGGAGGCTGCCAAGGCCTTACATGAGGCTGCCACCCTGCAACCGATGAACCCGCATGCTTGGTATGCGCTTGGTATGGCAAACCACCATTTGAATCAACCGGAGCGTGTGACTGAGGTCATCATGCATCTACATCGTTTCGATCCGATCATGACGCGCCAACTGATCCATGAGACCAATCGATCTGACCTTACCCATCTTGTCGCCGATTTGCTGGTTTAGATAAACTCTCTCGCTTGCCAGACGAAACAAACTTTTGTTCGTCACAAACAAAAAGACCTGCTTGCGCAGGTCTTTTTGCATTACGACGATCTTAACTTATGCAGCTTTAGTATCGATATCGTTTTCCAGACTTGGGTAACGCACATGGTCAACCATGTCTTGGACTTCTTTGCTAGGAGCAGCAGTCAACATACTGCCCACGATCACGCCAATGATACCTACTGGCATACCGAAGATACCGGCAGAGATCGGGTTGATGTCCCACCACAACGGAGCATTCACCCCGAAGAATGGATAGGTCATGTACATGTAGTACATACAAATACCCAGACCGGACGACATACCGAGGATGGCACCCCACTTGTTGGCACGCTTCCAGAACACGCCTAGGGCGAGTGCCGGGAAGAATCCTGATGCAGCCAACGAGAACGCAGCACCCACCAAGAACAAAATGTCACCTGGTTTGAGCGAGGTCACATACGCAGCCAACAACGCTACGACCAGCAACAGAGCCTTGGAGATCGCTATACGACGAGTCGTCGCGGCATGTGGGTTGATCATCTTGTAGTAGACGTCATGCGACAAGGCGTTAGCGATGGTCAGCAGCAGACCGTCCGCAGTGGACAGCGCAGCAGCCAAACCACCTGCAGCCACCAAGCCGGTGATCACGTAAGGCAGACCCGCGATCTCAGGTGTCGCCAACACGATCAAGTCACCACCGATGGTGATCTCAGCCAGTTGCACGATGCCGTCCTTATTGATGTCGGTCACGCTCATCAGTGTCTTATCAACTGCAGCCCACGATGCGACCCAGCTTGGCAACTCGGAGAAGCTCGAACCTACCAACAACGTGTAGACGTCGAACTTAGCCAATACAGCCAGTGCAGGTGCTGTGAAGTACAACAGGAAGATGAAGAACAGCGACCAGAACACAGACTTACGCGCTTCCTTCACCGATGGAGTGGTGTAGTAACGCATCAGGATGTGCGG
>JBGSWB010000227.1:0-12060 GCA_041752675.1 Sideroxydans sp.
TCGCGCGGCCTGCGCTATCACGTGGAAGACCGTGTGCTAGTGTGCGGCAACAAGACGATAGTATTTAGATGATGTGATAACGGGGAGATCAGTATGAATGCTCAAGATCGTGCACTGACCGAACAAAATACACTGTTCGAAGGAATGGATTTCTCCAACGTCGAGTACATGTTGGAACGTTGCACACTACGTGAACTGGCTCCCGGCGAAAAATTGCTACAGCCAGAAGTGGAGAACCGCCATCTCTATATGATCTTGAGCGGTGAGTTGAGCGTACATCTGGTCGGACAGGCGACGTTGGAGCACACCTCACTGGTAGCGGGGGAGTGTACGGGAGAGATATCGCTGGTGGATGGCAAGAATCCCTCGGCACTGGTCGTTGCGGCCAAACCGACGCGTGTCTTGGTGGTGCCGCATGACACCGTGTGGTCGATGGTCGATCAATCGCACGATGTGGCGCGCAACTTGTTGGCCATCATCGCTGGGCGTATGCGCAACGATAATTCGGCCCTCATCTCTTCCCACAACAAACGCGCCCAGTACGAACATCAGGCTACCGTTGATGCGCTGACGGGCGTACACAATCGCCGCTGGATGAGCGAGGCCTTCCCTAGAGTCCTGCATCGTTGCAAGCTCGATAGTTCAAACAGCGCCATCTTGGTGATCGATATCGACTTCTTCAAACGGGTCAATGACACCTATGGTCATTTGGTGGGTGACGTGGCACTGAAGTCGCTGGCGAAGATCATGCAGGTGAATCTGCGACCGCACGACCTGTTGGTGCGTTATGGTGGTGAGGAATTCGCCATTCTGTTGCCAGATACCGCAATCGAACAGGCAAAGTCGATCGCTGAACTTTTACGCACGATGGTCGCGGCGAATGAGATCATCAGTGGTGATCTGGCGTTCAAGATCACTGTCTCCATCGGTATCGCACCGACGACGCAAACTGGCAGTCTGGAAGACTTTTTCGGTGCGGCTGACCGCGCCCTCTATCGTGCCAAAGAACTTGGACGAAACCGCGTTGAGATATCGGCTTAGGAAGTATTCGAATCGATCGTAGAACTAATCCTTGTGGCCCATACTCTATGGGGCTGAACATTTTCTTCCCACATAGATCGCTTCCTACTGCATGGCATTGACCCCTCTCCGTATTGGAAACTATTCTATCGTTCGCGAACTCGGCGAAGGGGCGACCTCGAACGTCTATCTGGCAATGCGCGATAAGTCGTATGCCTCGGTGGCCCTCAAACAGTTACGCAAGACCGCGCAGACCGAATTGCACAAAGCGATGTTCACCACTGAGGTGGAACTGGGTAGCAAGATGCATCATCGCAACATCGTGCACCTGATCGATGCCGATCTAAAAGAACCTTCGGGTGCGTACTTGGTGATGGAATACATCAAAGGCAAACCACTGGATAAACATGATCAAGAAGATACCTTGCTACCGTTAGAGCAAGTGCTGTCAGTTATCGAGCAGGTAGCAGAGGCCTTGCAGTACGCCGCATCACTTGGCGTAGTGCATCGAGACGTGAAGCCCGGCAACATCATCTTGATGCCGAACGGTATAGCCAAGTTGGCCGACTTCGGTTGCGCCATTCCCACCAGCAAGATGGGCGAGGTGGTGGCGGGGAGTCTGGCGTATATGTCGCCAGAGCAATTGGAAGGCGAAGCGTTAGATCAGCGTGCGGATATCTATGCGTTGGGTGCGGTGTTGTATCGCTTGTTGACGGGCAAGCACACCTTCGAGGCAGACAATCAGTTCGATGCGCGCACTGCTATCCTGAACTTCCCCATCACTCCCATCCAAACCTATCGCAAAGACTTGCCGAAGATATTGGTCGAATTCATTTCGCGCGCGCTGGAAAAAGATATCAAGCACCGCTTCCAAACTTGGGAAACGTTCATCGAGTCATTCGCCATCGTTGCGAAGGCGATTCGTGAATCTGACGATGATCTCGACTTGTATCGTGGTTTCAGTATGAACACGCAGAAAGCAATCTCCTACGACCTTTCCACTTCCCGCCAGTTCTCACGCAGTGGATATTCACGCAGCGGCTTCTCGCGTAGCAGCATGCCGCGAGAATAAAAACAGCCAAGCTGAAATCAATGATGTGCAAGGATTCGGCGAATCTCCGGCACACAGGAGCCGCAACCGCTACCGGCTTTCAGGCACGCCCCAACGTCTTCGACGCTTTTCAATCCCTTGGTTTGAATGGCATGCAGGATGGTCTTTTCGCCCACGCCAAAACAGGCACACACGTTATGTCCTTGATCGACCGCCCCTTTAGGTGGCCGTGCCGCCAACAACCCCGCCAAGTCGGCAGACGCTAGCTGTGGATGAGCAAATAGAGTGGATAGCCACTCACGTTCTGGCAGACCCTGATCGGGTGCGATGAAAAATATGGCTTCAAGTCGACCATTTTGGAGGCAGGCAGCACGATAGCGACCCATAGCCGCATCGCGATATTCGATCCAATCACCAGCGTTATTCCCTGCCGCTTGCACCCATGTGCGCCAGTCTTGCGGCATCTCTTCACCGGCGATCTCATGTCGCCAATGACCCGCGCCAAGCGAGCGTGCGCAATAGCTGGCATCTGCAAAATCAAGTCGCGCTCGACTCAATACAAAACCTTGCCATGCGGCTTGATAAGGCTCGACCCGCACCGGTGTATGTTTGGATTCCGGCTGACCCGAGATGGGGTCGGTGATCGGCGCGACCAGCGCATCCACCCGCGCCGACTTGGCGAAGGCATCGTTCCAGTGCATCGGCACGAAAGCCGAGCCCTGACGCTGATCTTCGCTGATTTGCACACGGGCCAACATCGTCCCATGGCGACTAGTCAAGCGCGCCAACCCACCATCCTGCAGTTGATGAGATTGGGCATCCGCTGCATGTATCTGCACGAATGATTCGAATACCTGCGCATTCAGGCGCGGCACTTTTCCGGTGCGCGTCATGGTGTGCCATTGGTCTCTGATGCGGCCGGTGTTCAACACCAGCGGGAAATCGCCATCGGTCGCCACGGCAGGCAGTCGCGGTGCGACCGCGACCATGCGCGCTTTGCCGTTGGCTGTATAGAACTTCCCATCGTTGAACAGGCGTTGCGTACCGTTCGGCGTGACGCTGTTTATCGGCCACTGTACCGGCTGCAATGCGTCATATCCCGCATCGTCCAATTCGGACAATGCGCTGATGTCGAAAGCGCGCTGACCATTATTTTCAAATCCAGACAGACGCGCATGTTCGCGAAATATCTGCGCTGGTTTTGTATAGGAAAACGCCTCATCAAAGCCCATACGCTGCGCCACCTGCGTGATGATCCACCAGTCCGGCTTGGCTTCGTCCGACAGTGCAAGGAATGCGCGCTGGCGCGAGATGCGCCGCTCCGAATTGGTCACCGTGCCGTCCTTCTCACCCCAGCCGGCGGCGGGTAGTAGGATATCGGCGCAGGCGGTGGTGTCGGTGTGGTGCACGCAGTCGGAGACCACCACTAACTCGCATCCCAGCAAGGCGGCGCGCACCTTATCGGCATCCGGCAAGCTCACCACCGGATTGGTCCCCATGATCCATACCGCTTTGATCTTGCCATCCGCGATGGCTTGAAACATATCTACCGCTTTCAGACCGGGAGCTTGCGCCATACGTGGCGTATCCCAATAACGAGAGACCAGATCGATGCTCGCCGCATCGGAAAAATCCATATGCGCAGCCAGCTGATTGGCCAGCCCTCCCACTTCGCGCCCGCCCATCGCATTCGGCTGGCCGGTGACAGAAAACGGCCCCATACCGAGCCGACCGATACGCCCGGTGGCCAGATGCACGTTGATGATCGCATTGGCTTTGTCTACGCCGCTGGAGGACTGATTGATGCCCTGCGAGAAGATGGTCACGCAACGTTCAGTGCGCTCGAACAAGCGGAAGAATTCGCTGACCTGTGTTTCAGCTATCCCGCAAACCTGGGCTACCTTGGGTATCGAACTGACGGAGCGGGCAGCTTCGAAGGCGGCGGCAAAGCCTTCCACATGTGCTTCGACATAGGACAGGTCGAGCGCATCCTCGCGCCGTAAGTGATGTAGTAATCCGTTGAACAGATAAGCATCGGCGCCGGGGGCGATGGCCAGATGCAGATTGGCGATGTCGCACGTCGCGGTGCGCCGGGGATCGACCACCACCACCTGTAATTCGGGCCGCGCTTTCTTCGCTGCGGCCAGACGCTGGTATAGCACCGGATGCGCCCACGCATAGTTAGAGCCGACGATGACCACCAGATCGGCGGTCTCGATGTCCTCATAACAGACAGGCACCGCATCCGCCCCGAAGGCGCGCTTGTGCGCCGCCACTGCCGTGGACATGCACAGGCGCGAATTGGTATCGATGTTCGCGCTGCCGATGAATCCCTTCATCAGCTTGTTGGCGACGTAATAATCTTCAGTCAGCAGTTGCCCGGAAACGTAGAAGGCCACGGCATCCGGACCATGTTGGGCGATGATCTTTTTGAAGGTATCGGCGACACGATCAAGCGCCTCATCCCATGTAGTGCGCTGACCATTGACTAGAGGATGCAGCAGCTTTCCCTCGTGATCCAACGTGTCCGCCAGTGCTGTGCCCTTGGAACATAGCCGCCCCAAGTTGGCTGGGTGCTGAGTATCGCCCGATAGCTTCACCCCATCTGACTCAACGTTCACCATCACACCGCATCCCACCCCGCAATAAGGGCAGGTGCTGCGAATAGCCGGAGGGGTGATTACGCTTTGCATACCCCTGCCTCAACTTCGAGAAACAACACACCGTGTGCGATGCGTACTTCATGCCGATGGGCGCAGCCCGTGTCGGGGGCGATGGTGGAGCCGGACTCCAGATCGATCACCCAGCTATGCAGCGGGCAGGTGACGCGTTTGCCATGCACGATACCTTGAGCCAGCGGGCCGCCCTTGTGCGGGCAACGGTTGTTGAGTGCGAACACCTGATCGTCCACGCTGCGGAACAATGCGATCTCGCCCGTTGCTGTTTTGACCACGCGCGAACCTTGACGCGGTATGTCTTCCAGATTGCCGACTTGTATCCAGTTCATTGCGCTTCTCCTTATCCGATGGTGGCCAGTGCGGTGTACTCGTGCGCCTCTTTGCCTTCGGCGCGCTCTTTCCAAGGGTCGTCCTGCGAGTAACGTTGCGACTCCAGGAAACGCGCATACAAGGCGGTACGGCCCGCCGTATCTTCGACGATATGTTTCTTGATATGAGCCAGCCCGACCCGTTCTATCCACGGCGCGGTACGATCCAGATAGTGCGCTTCTTCGCGATATAGCTGCATGAATGCGCCGCAGTATTCCAACACCTCGGCCTCGGTCTCTACCTTGCACAGGAAATCGGTGACACGCACTTTCACGCCGCCATTACCGCCCACGTGTATCTCGTAACCCGAGTCCACACACACCACGCCGAAATCCTTGATGGTGGCTTCGGCACAATTGCGCGGACAGCCAGACACGGCGATCTTGAACTTGTGCGGCGTCCACGAACCCCAGGTCATCTTTTCGATCTGGATACCCATGGCGGTCGAGTCCTGTGTGCCGAAACGACACCACTCCGAACCCACGCAGGTCTTCACCGTGCGCAGCGATTTACCATAGGCGTGGCCGGAGACGAATCCCGCTTCGACCAACTCACCCCACATCTTGGGCAGATTCTCTTTGGTGATGCCGTAGAGACCGATACGCTGACCGCCGGTGATGTGGACGGTAGGTACTTCATAGCGTTCGGCGATCTCCGCGATGGAACGCAACTCCGACGGCGAAGTGACGCCGCCCCAGATGCGCGGGATCACCGAGTAGGTGCCGTCTTTCTGGATATTGGCATGCACGCGCTCGTTGATGAAACGCGAGCGGCTATCATCCACATATTCGCCTGGCCACGCCGCCAGCAGGTAGTAGTTCAACGCGGGGCGGCAAATGTGGCAGCCATCGGGCGTTTTCCATTGCAGCGCCTGCATCACATCGGGGATGGTCTTCAGACCGCGCTCGCGTATGGTTTGCTGCATATCCTGATGCGCATGCTCGGTGCAGGCGCAGATCGGCTTCTTGCTGGGTTTGGCGGAATAATCGCCTCCCAAGGTGTTCGCCAACAATGCTTCCACCAGACCGGTGCATGAACCGCACGAGGCTGAGGCCTTGGTGTGTGCTTTCACCTCGTCCAGCGTGAAAAGTTTCTTCTCGATGATAGTGTTGACGATGGTGCCTTTGCATACGCCGTTGCAGCCGCATATCTCCGCGCTGTCCGGCATGTTCGCCACGCTCGCATTCGCACCATGACCGGAATCGCCGATGTGCATCTGCCCGAACAGCAGGTGTTCGCGCATCTCGGACACATCCGTTCCATCGCGCATCATCTGGAAATACCAAGGACCATCCACGGTGTCGCCGTACATCACCGCGCCGCGCAGCTTGTTGTCGCGCAGCACCAGTTTCTTGTAGACACCGCGTGCGGCATCCTGCAACAACAACTCATCATCCCCTGCCACTGGATTGAAATCGCCGGCAGAGAATAGATCGATGCCGGTCACCTTGAGCTTGGTGGATACGGATGAACCTTCGTAACGCATCCTGCCGAATTGGGCGAGATGATTCGCCGCCACCTTGGCTTGCTCGAACAGCGGCGCGACCAATCCATAGGTCTGCCCGCGATGCTGCACGCATTCGCCCACGGCATAGATCTTCGGGTCGTAGGTCTGCATGGTGTCGCTCACCACGATGCCGCGTTCGCAATGGATGCCGGCCGATTTGGCCAGTGCGATGTTGGGGCGTATACCCGCCGACATCACGATCAGATTGGCGGGAATCTCTTCGCCATCTTTGAATCGCAAGCCAGTGACCGAGGTCTCGCCGAGGATGGCTTCCGTTTGGCGCGACAGATAGAACTTCAGACCGCGTTTCTCCAAGGCACCCTGCAACAGTCCACCGCCTACCTTGTCCAATTGTCGCTCCATCGGCCATTCGCACAGATGCACCACTGATACGTCCATGCCGCGTAGTGACAAGCCGTTCGCTGCTTCAAGCCCGAGCAAACCGCCACCGATCACCACGGCACGCATGCCCTCACCCGTCATGCCCAACATGTTCTCCACGTCGGCGATGCTGCGATATCCCACCACACCAGGCAGATCGATTCCGGGAACCGGCAGCATGATGGGGTTGGAACCGGTGGCGATCAGCAAGCGGTCATACGGCGCGACGATGCCATCTTCCGTTTCGACCGTGCAGCGCAAGCGGTCGATCTTGGTCACCGTCTTGCCCGTGTGCAGGGTTATATGGTTTTCCTCGTACCAGCTCCAGTCGTTGAGGATGGTGTCTTTGAACGACATCTCCCCCGACAGCACTGGTGACAACAGGATACGGTTGTAATTGGGTTGAGGCTCAGCGCCGAACACGGTGATGTCGAACTCGTTCGCCGACATCTTGAGCAATTCTTCAATGGTGCGTATGCCTGCCATGCCGTTGCCGATCACCACTAGACGCATTTTGTTTTTCACCTTCAGACTCCTCTCAATAAAAAACGTCGCCCGACTCTCTCTCATCCGAGGGAATCGAAACGACGCCTTTGTCGTTGAACCACACCCGCCGTTGGGTCCGATCCCTTATTTGTCACCACCAAAAAACACTCAGTCGACCGTATGCAATGCGTTACATCTCAAAAATCGATTTGCGCGAAAAGATGCCGATCTCATCCCCTACTTTGATGTTGTCCCGCAGCATCGCGGGCGCCTGATTGACTGTGCACATCACATGACGGTCATCAAGCTCATACGCCCAGCGGCTGTCACGCGTACGCAAGCTATCGAGCATCTGCCGAAGTGACAGCGGCTCGTTCGGAATAGCGATGCGCTCTGAGGTCATCATCAAAAATTCGCTGGCACGGCCAAAGTACATGACTTCGACTTCATGTCTTTTCTTAAGGCCGCGCAAGAAGAGGGATGCGAAAAACTTTTGCATGATGCTAGGCCGCTTTCTTCGCCTGCTTCTGATACAGGAACTCCAGCACCGCACCACGCAGGCTGTGGTAATGCGCATCATTCGCTAGCGCCAGACGATTGCGTGGTTTGGGCAGATCCACCGTCAATATCTCGCCGATGGTCGCCGCCGGACCGTTGGTCATCATCACGATGCGATCGGACAACAGCACCGCCTCGTCCACATCGTGTGTGACCATCACCACTGTGCTGTGGGTGTCTGCGACGATCTTCATCAGCTCGTCCTGTAGATGTGCGCGGGTCAAAGCATCCAAAGCACCGAATGGCTCATCCATCAGCAACACCTTGGGCTGCATGGAAAGCGCACGTGCGATACCGACACGCTGCTTCATACCGCCGGATATCTCATGCGGGTATTTTTGTGAGGCATGCGTCAGATGCACCAGTTCGAGAGCCTCGTGCGTGCGTTGCGCGAGTTTCGCTTTATCTTCTGTTTGCCCGAACACCCGTTCGACCGCGAGATGGACGTTCTCGAAACAGGTGAGCCAAGGCAGCAGCGAATGGTTCTGGAACACCACGCCGCGATCCGGTCCCGGACCGGCGATCTCGCGATCCGCGCAGAGCATGATGCCGTCGGTCGGCATCAGCAGTCCCGCGATCAGGTTGAGCAGGGTGGACTTGCCGCAACCCGAGTGTCCGATCAGCGTGATGAACTCGCCCGGATCGATCTTGAGGTCGATGTCCTTGAGCGCGACGAACGCGCCCTGCTTGGTCTCGAAGGACATCTGCACGTTTTCTATTTGTACATATTTTTTCATGGTGTTCCCACTCAATAGCTGAATCGTTTGGCGATCTGGATCAGCAACATCTCCAGCAACAGGCCAACGATGCCGACCACGAAGATAGCGATGATGATGTGCTCGACGTTCAGGTTGTTCCACTCGTCCCACACCCAGAATCCGATGCCCACGCCACCCGTCAGCATCTCTGCCGCCACGATGACCAGCCATGCCGTGCCGATGGCCAAGCGTATGCCGGTCAGCAT
The DNA here is from genome assembly GCA_041752675.1 of Sideroxydans sp. GTDB lineage: Bacteria > Pseudomonadota > Gammaproteobacteria > Burkholderiales > Gallionellaceae > Sideroxyarcus. Next base: position 9,015 of record JBGSWB010000227.1, read on the forward strand.
GTAAGGCAGGGTCGCTGGGAACAATATCTTGGTGAACACCTTCCACTCCGACAGGTTGAGCACACGTGCCACGTTCAGATAATCCTGCGGCAACTGACGCACGCCCATCGCGGTGTTGATGATCATTGGCCAGATAGCGGCTGGATTCGCAGCCTGGAATACCAACAGGCCAATGGGAAGCCATGCCAACGGCGATACCGGCCGCAACATGCTCACGATGGGCGAGGTCATTTTGTCGAGAAAGACAAAGCGCCCGATCATGAAGCCGAGTGGGATGCCGATCAGCGCTGCCAGCCCGAAGCCGATACCGACCCGTCCGAGCGAATTCAGGATGTTCCAGCCTATGCCCTGATCGTTAGGCCCGTTCTGGTAGAAAGGATCGCTGAACAGTACTACGGCTGAATCACAGGTCTTGATAGGCCCGGGAAGCGTCTCGTTGCCTTGGGCCAACAAACCCCAAAGCAGGATGAACAACCCGATGCCAAGCGCCGACGGCAGTGCAGACTCGGCAAGGTATCTTTTGAGCTTGATCATGCCTTCACCTTGAAACTGGCCGCGTATTTCTTCGGATCCTTGCCATCCCAAACAGTACCGTCGATCAACTTGGAAGTGCGCATGACATTTTTGGGCACAGCCACTTTGACTTGTGAGGCAGCCTGTTTATACAACTCGATCTGATTGATCTTCTTGGCTACGCCCAGATAGTCTGGATCTTCCTTGAGCAGGCCCCAGCGTTTGTGTTGTGTCAGGAACCACATACCGTCAGACAGGTATGGGAAGTTGACCGCACCGTCGTTACAGAACTTCATGTAGTTCGGGTCGTTCCATTTCTTGCCAAGCCCATCCTCGTATTTGCCTTCCAAACGTTGGTCGATCACCTCGACCGGGCAATTGACGTAGGACTTGTCGGCGATGATCTCGGCCACTTTGCGGCGGTTACCCATCTCGTCGATGTACTTGGATGCTTCCAGCACGGCCATGATCAAAGCGCGTGCCGTGTTGGGATATTTCTGCGCGAACTCGGCGGTGCAACCCAGCACCTTTTCCGGATGGTCTTTCCAGATGTCCTGAGATGTGGCCGCAGAGAAACCGATCTTGTCGTAGATGGCACGGTTGTTCCAAGGCTCACCCACGCAGAAACCATCCATGTTGCCGACGCGCATATTGGCCACCATCTGTGGCGGCGGTACGGTGATCGTTTTCACATCGCTGAGCGGATTGATGTCGTAGCTGGCCAGCCAGTAGTACAACCACATGGCGTGGGTACCGGTCGGGAAAGTCTGCGCGAAGGTGTAGTCGCGTTTCTCGCTATCCGCCAGCTTCTTCAATGCTTCGCCTGTAGTAACGCCTTTATCCCTGAGTTGGTTGGAAAGCGTGATTCCTTGACCATTGTTGTTCAGCGTCATCAGCACGGACATATCTTTCTTTTGTCCACCGATGCCGAGGTGCACGCCATACACCAATCCATATAAGACGTGTGCAGCATGCAGTTCACCGTTCACCATCTTGTCGCGCACGGCAGCCCATGAGGCTTCCTTGGACAGGTTGATCTTGATGCCATATTTCTCGTCGAACTTCATCACAGAAGCGATGACCAAGGAGGCGCAATCTGTCAAAGGAATGAAACCCACGTTGACCTGTTTCAGTTCCGGCGCATCGGAACCGCCTGCCCATGCCGCTGCTCGCGTGCTCATCGGCACCATAGACATGATTCCCGCTGCACCTAGTATCTTCATAAAATCCCTCCGGCTATTTAGTTCAGGTGTATCTGCACTCGCGATGATGAGTTCCTGTTTTGGCTTATCCATATTCAAATCTCTTGTAAGAAAAAATCTGTGGTCCGAAAAATAAGAAAGGCGTCCGACTGCGCAGGTGCGCAGTGGGACGCCTTTGTCCTTTGTTGCAAATTCTTCGAACCGTCGTTGGCCCGTTGATGGTCACTTCAATGCAACAGTCGTGCCAGCAATTCTTATTTGCAACTTTCCTTATTTAAATCATGCAGGTGATAAACCATTGATAGCACTCATCCGAACCTGCCTCATGCGATTAACGTTCAGCTTTGGTGCATCAATTAAGTGCCAATGCATCCGCCGCACCATTTTCACGCACTCAATTCCTTGGCAAAAATGATCGCCTCGGCGATTTCTGCCATACGTTTGCCTTTGCTCATGGCCATATTGCGCATGCGCTTATAGGCCTCTGGTTCGCTATAGCCGTGATCACTCATCAATATGCCCTTGGCTCTATCCACCAGTTTACGTTCGACCAGCTCGCTTTTCGCTTCCTTTAATTCGTCACGCAGTCGCTTGTGTTCCAGAAAACGTGCGGCAGCCACGTGGATGATGCCGCTCAGGTCCTCGCCCTGCACCGTATGTGAGACATAGGCACTGACCCCGGCACGCATCGCTTCTTGGATACTTTGCTGATCCTTTTGCGCACCCAGTACGACCACCGGTTTCTCCAGCGTGGTAGACATCAGACTGATCTGCTCTAGGGTGTCACGCCCCGGCGCATTGGCATCGACGATGATGACATCGGCCGATGCTGCTTGTATCGAGCGTTCGTCCACCTGCTCCCAAGCCAACACCCCGACGACATCGAATTCGGCCAACTCAAGACTGGCTTTCAGCCATGCGGCTCGATCTCTTACATCATCAATGATTAGAATTCGTTTCAATTGGACTCCTCGGATTTCTAGAAATCGTGAGCAATAAGCGAGCCATGAACAAATCACGTAGTGGATATTGGCTTAGCAACTGCTTACGCGGTAGGTAAGAGATGCGCCCTCACATAATAAATGCCCAGTAATGGTGCGCGCATCGTGCGCAATGCACCATTCACTTACCCCTCCCCTTCGCTCCCAAGTCCCAACTGGCTGATATTGCAAGGCACAGCAAGATGGCACGCTTTCTGCTGGATAGACTGGTGAGGGTGTCGATCTTAGCGGTCGGCCACTTGCAGAAGAACTATGGTTCCGACTGTCGACAGAGATTCGATGGTGTCTGGTCCGAGAGTTCTCGGTCTTGTCGGAGACAAGGCTCCACGG
>JBGSWB010000228.1:0-6334 GCA_041752675.1 Sideroxydans sp.
GGGAAAACCCCTCCAGATAGCACCAGAATGAGGGAATACGGCGACAGAAAAACCAAAATCAAATCGCGCTGGTGAAAAAATTTGCGTGAAATTTAATCGCGGGGGAACGCTGATGAAAATTTTGAATTATTCTGCGTTTCCATAGGTATAATGCGCGCCGTCTTAAATTTTGATTCAAGATTATTGAAATAATAGAGGGGTAATACATGAAAAAAATCAGTTTAGGTTTATTGTTGGTTGGTGTCGCAGTCTCTTCACAAGCCAGCCAATTCTCAGGACCATATGCAGGCCTGAACGTAGGGCAAAATACATCTTCCTTGACTGCTCAAGCAGACAAGAAGAAGGTGTATCTAGGCTTGAAGGCCGGCTACAACATGGATGTTGGTAGTTTCCTGCTGGGTGGAGAGGTGTTCGCCGACGCACACAACGAATCCTATACTAAAGAAGATTTAGGCTTGGACGCTCGCCTTGGCTTGCCAATGAATAAATGGATGCCGTATTTAAAGTTGGGCGTAGCAGGTACGACACCTGGGACTCGTTTGCACGGCGGTCTTGGTTTGGAATATAGCTTGTCTGATCGCTGGTCTATCAACGCTGAATACACGACTGATACGACCAATAAATCTGGCTCGACTTACAAGAATAACAACATCACTCTGGGCATCAATGGCTACTTCGGTGATGATTCTGGCAAAGCTGGCGCATCAACTGCTGCTGCAAGAGCGGCCGCTGATAAAGCCGCTGCCGATGCAGTAGCCAAGGAAGCTGCTGACAAAGCTGCTGCTGATGCGGCTGCTAAAGCTGCGGCAGAGCAAACTGCAGCAGGGCGTGCAGCCGCTGCTAAAGCCGCAGCTGATAAGGCGGCAGCAGATGCTGCAGCTGCAGCAAAAGCTGCAGCTGACAAGGCAGCCGCTGATGCGGCCGCTAAAGCAGCAGAGTCAGCGTACAAGACTTTGTTGACTGATAAGCCAGTGACTTTGGAAGGTGCAAGCTTCGCCAGCGGTTCTTCGAAGTTGAACACATCTGCTAATGCTCAATTGGATGACATCGTGAAGTTCGCGGCTGACAACAAGGACGCAGGCTTGACCATCGTGGGTTACACAGATGATCGTGGCAATGCAGCAAAGAACGAGAAGCTTTCCGCTGCACGTGCTGCTGCAGTCAAGGCGTATTTGGTTGGTAAGGGTGTCGCTGCTGATCGCATCACCACCAATGGTGCTGGCTCTGCTAACCCGATCGGAGACAACAAGACTGATGCGGGTCGCGCACAGAACCGTCGCGTAGAGATCAAGTCGGTCATCACTGAAGTCAAGAAAGTTCAAGTCAAGTAAGCATGGCTGATCGCAGGTAACAAAAAGGCGGGGTGTTCCCCGCCTTTTTGTTGTCCATTGAAACGTTGCTATGATGTCACATCGCTCGACCGCGGGTCACAGATAGTTCATTCAGGAGTAAAAGAATCATGACTGCCTCTCATACTTGGAAATTCTTCCGCGCGGGTGGATTCGATCAAGTTCAATTAGATAATGGTGCCGATCTATTGGCGCTGAAAGACTTGAACCAAAAACTTTGGGTGGCACTGAGCTGCCCTACGCGCGGCATCGAATTCGATGGCAACACCTTGGATATGATCGACTCGGATGGGGATGGGCAGGTGCGTGCGAATGAAGTGTTGGCAGCCATTGCATGGGCTGGCGCCTTGATGAAGAGTAGCGACACCTTGACCAAAGGTACTGACAAATTGTTACTGTCGGACATCAATGATGGGGCAGAAGAGGGTAAGCAGATCCTTGCTTCCGCGCGCCACATCCTTAAGAGCTTGGGCAAGACCGATGCAACCATGATCACGCTGGATGATATGGCAGACATCGAGAAGTTCGTGGCCGGCTTGCAATTCAACGGCGATGGCGTGGTATGCGCCAAGCAAGTCAGCGCTGCCGATCTGAACGCCACTGTTGCCGATATCTGCAATGTCTCTGGTTCCACACCTGATATGAGTGGAGATGTGGGCGTCGATAAAGATCGCTGCGACCAGTTCTTTGCCGATGCAAATGCCTATTCGGATTGGTATGCCCAAGGCGAGGCCGATAAAGGTATCTTGTTGTTGGGAGCTGAAAGTAAGGCAGCGGCAGTAACCTTGCAGGCTGTCAAAGAAAAGATCGACGATTACTTCACGCGTTGCCAATTGGCTGCCTATGACGAACGTTCTGCATCACCATTGAGCCGCTCCGCAGATGATTACCAGCAACTCGCCACCTTGAGTCTCTCTGCGCAGACAGACGAGATCGCTATTTTTCCGTTGGCAACGATCGAAGCGAACAAGCCATTGTCACTCGTTGCAGGTATCAATCCCGCTTGGTGTGCCAAGATCGAAGCGCTGCGAAACGCAGTCGTCAAACCTCTGCTCGGCGACAAGCAAAGCATCACTGCTTCAGAATGGATCGCTCTATGCGCACGTTTCGATGCATTCGAAGCATGGCAATCATCCAAGCCCGCTTCTAAGATCGACGAATTGGGCATCGAACGTGTGCGAGCGATCCTCGCCACCGACCACCAGGCAAGGATCGATTCACTCATCGCACAAGATAAGGCTGTAGAGTCTGAGATCAAATCCATCCGCTCGGTCGAGCGGCTGGTGCGCTATCAGCGTGACCTGTTCAAACTAGCGAACAACTTCGTTTCTTTCCGTGAGTTCTATTCGGGCAAAAAGAAAGCCATCTTCCAAGTGGGCACACTTTATCTGGATGGTCGAAGCTGTGAACTTTGCATCAAGGTGGAAGATGTCAATGCGCATGCCGCTTATGCGAATAGCAGCGGTGTCTGTTTGGCTTATTGCGAGTTGGAGCGTAATGGTGGAAAAGAAAAGATGAGCATCGCCGCCGCATTCACCGCAGGGGATTCTGATTTCCTGATGGTCGGTCGCCACGGTATCTTCTATGACCGTAATGGACAAGATTGGAACGCCACCATCGTGCGTATCTCCGATCACCCGATCAGTATCCGCCAAGCATTCTGGTCGCCTTATAAAAAACTGACCAAGATGATCGGCGAACAGATGCAAAAGTTGGCGGCCAGCAAAGCCAACGCGGTAGAAAGCAAGATGGCTACGGCAGTCGCAAGCGCTCCAACAGTGGTCGCTGCAACACCTACTCCGCCAGTGGTACCGGTCAAACCGCCATTCGATGTAGGTAAGTTCGCCGGTATCTTTGCGGCTATCGGATTGGCTATCGGCGCTATCGGTGGCATCCTAGCCACAATGGTTGGCGGAATCTTGAGTCTGGAGTTGTGGCAGATCCCCTTGGCGATGATCGGACTCATGTTGACGATCTCGCTGCCCTCTATGGTGCTTGCTTGGTTCAAGTTGAAACGGCGTAACCTAGGTCCTATCCTCGATGCTTGTGGCTGGGCCATCAATGCACGTGTATTGATCAATATCCCATTCGGTACTTCGCTGACTGCATTGCCGATCTTGCCGACCGGTGCGCATCGCTCACTGGTCGATCCGTATGCTGAGGAGAGACCTGTATGGCCATACGTGGTTATAGGTCTAGCTATCATCGGTTTAGTGGGCTGGGCATGGTACACAGGATATTTCTCAAACTGACTCACTAGAACTGATTGAAATATAAAAATGAAGATCGCAATCGCACAGATCAACTGCTTTCTCGGTGACTTGGTGGGTAACTCCGCCAAGATCGCCGAGTACGCGCAAGCTGCAAAAGAGCAGGGGGCTGACATCCTGCTCACCCCTGAGATGAGTCTGTGCGGTTACCCGCCGGAAGATTTGTTGTTGCGTGATGGCTTCTATCGAGAGTGTGATCTGGCTTTAGCGGAATTAGCTAAGCATGCGCAAGGGATCGTCCTGATCGTCGGGCATCCGCATCAAGTTGGAGGCAATCGCTTCAATGCGGCCTCGGTGTTGCTTGATGGGAAGGTGTTCAAGACCTATCACAAGCATGAGCTACCTAACCACAGCGTATTCGATGAGAAGCGATATTTTGAACACGGTCAGCAGGCATGTGTCTTCGAACTGGGTGGTATCAAGTTCGGTATCAATATCTGCGCTGATGTGTGGGAGAGTCCAGCTGCTTCAAGGGCGCGCGAGGCTGGGGCGGAAGTGTTATTGGTGCTGAATGCATCTCCCTATCATTTCGACAAGCAGGCCACTCGGCACGAGACGCTGCATGAACGTATAGATGAGACGGCATTACCTATCGTCTATGCCAATATGGTGGGCGGTCAAGATGAATTGGTGTTCGATGGTGCCTCTTTTGTGATGGATGCTGATGGAACACTTACCCATCAATTCCCAGCATTCGAGGAAGTATTGGGTATCGTTGAGATTCGAGAGGGAAATCTGGTGGCAGGTGAGATCGCCGTGGTCGAAAAAGACGAGGCCAGCATCTACCGTGCACTCTGTCTTGGCGTGCGAGATTACATCCAAAAGAACCGCTTCCCAGGGATATTACTTGGTTTGTCTGGCGGTATCGATTCCGCGCTGACACTTGCTGTGGCGGTAGATGCGTTGGGGGCAGACAAGGTGCGGGCGGTGATGATGCCTTCACCCTATACCGCTCAGATAAGTATCGATGATTCGCGTGAAATGGTGAAGATCCTTGGCGTGCGCTATGAAGAATTGGACATCCTTCCTACCTTCACAGCTTTGCAAGATACTTTGTCGCCCGTGTTCAAAGGACTACCTGCCGATACTACCGAAGAGAACCTACAAGCCCGTATCCGGGGTACCTTGCTGATGGCTATGTCGAATAAGACAGGTTCCTTGGTCCTGACCACAGGCAACAAATCCGAGATGACTGTCGGTTATGCCACCTTGTATGGCGACATGGCAGGTGGCTTCGCCGTATTAAAGGACGTGAGCAAGACTTGGGTATATCGCATATCCAATTATCGCAACACCCTTGGACGTGTCATCCCTGAACGCATCATCACTCGACCACCCAGTGCAGAGTTGAAACCAGATCAAACCGATCAAGATAGCTTGCCGCCTTATGATGTGCTGGATGCCATCATGGCCTGCTATGTAGAGAAGAACATGAGCATCCCACAGATCGTGAAAGAGGGGTTCAGCCCAGCCGATGTGCAACGTGTGGTGAAGTTGATCCGTATCAATGAATACAAGCGTCGCCAAGCACCCGTAGGGATTCGCATCACTGACCGCAGCTTCGGCAAGGACTGGCGCTATCCCATCACCGCGCGTTATCAGGACGATTTTTAGTTATACTTGCGCCATATTTTCAGGGAGACCAGCATGAAGAAGATCGAAGCCATCATCAAACCATTCAAGCTCGACGAAGTACGCGAAGCCTTATCCGAATTGGGCGTTAGCGGTCTGACTGTGACCGAGGTAAAAGGCTTCGGCAGGCAAAAAGGCCATACTGAACTGTATCGCGGTGCGGAATACGTCGTGGATTTCCTGCCGAAGATCAAAGTCGAGATCGTGGTCAGTTCGGCCATGCTAGATTCCGCCGTCGAGTCGATCATCAAAGCAGCCCACACGGGCAAGATCGGTGACGGCAAGATATTCGTTTCCAGTGTCGAACAAGTCATCCGTATCCGTACTGGCGAGACTGACGAGACTGCACTGTAGATCCTTCGCGTCCCAGTAAGTGAAAAGGGCACCTGATTTTCAGGTGCCCTTTTATTTGATCAGAAAGATCAGATTATTTCGCTACTTGACGCTCTCTGATCTCGTCCAAAGTCTTGCAGTCGATACAGAGTGTAGCAGTAGGGCGTGCCTCAAGGCGGTTCAAGCCGATCTCAACACCACATTTGTCGCAGAATCCATAATCACCTGCTTCGATACGCGCCAACATTTTGTCGATATTCTTGATGAGTTTGCGTTCGCGGTCACGGTTGCGCAATTCCAAGCTCATGTCCGACTCTTGGCTGGCACGGTCGTTAGGGTCTGCGAACACGGTTGCTTCATCTTGCATGGTGTGCACGGTGCGATCGATATCTTGGCTCAAGCCAAGTTTGATCTCATTTAGAACGCCTCGAAAGTGTTCGAGTTGTTTTGCGCTCATATAAGCCTCGCCCTTTTTAACCTTGTACGGGGCAGATGTTTTGTTCGTTTGTGCTGGCATTACGTCTATCTCCACGGGAAGCTGATTTTTTCAAGCGCGCTTTAATACCAGATAGAGATGTAGGTCGCAACAAGAAATTTACTGATTCGCCGACTATAAAATATTAACACCTTGTTTTTTAAGCATATCAATCAAAATAATCAAAGGGAGGCCAACCAAGGCATTGGGGTCGTCTCCTTGAATGGATTTAATCAGTGCGATCCCGAGACCTTCCGATTTGGCACTCCCTGCAC
>JBGSWB010000229.1:0-40372 GCA_041752675.1 Sideroxydans sp.
GAACCACCACTGGATTCATACCGACCAGCTTGAGCAGCACCACATCGCGCGCGAACCCCTCTTGCAGCTTGGGATCGGTCATGGCATTACCGCCGTACTTGATGACGATGGTCTTGTCGAAGAAACGCTGAATATAAGGTAGCGCTTCTGACAGGGTATGGGCTTTTTGGGCGGCGGTAGCAGCGGTGAGTGTCATCTTCTTTCCTTAAATAAATTCGTCGCGAATTCTACTCTAGGCAAAAACAAAACGGGCGGCATCAAGCCGCCCGTTCAGCATGAAGATGCATTTAGCCTATCTATGGTCTTTCACGGTTGGGTCGTTGTAATGCTTATAGCTCAATTCCAGCGCTTTCACTTCAGCCTCAAGATCGACGGCCTGTCTCTTGCCACCCATCTCGATGACCAGACTGACTGGCACACGGTCACCGATATTCAGTCTCTGCTTCAAGCCGTTCAACACCAGATATATCCCGCGATTACCAAAGATGAGCGTGCTGTTAGGCACCAGTTTCAGACTATCTACTATGGAGGTCTGCATCTTGCCGTGACGCTTCTCCACGTTCTGGATCTCACCCGATGTCGCGAGCGGACTGCTCACTGACAACAGGCGCGCAGGCTTGGTCACATAGAGGTTCATCTGCACAGTAACAGATTGCTGGCCGGGCACACTCTCGCGCATCCACACCTTATCCACCATCACGTCATTGGCGCCCGCCCATGCTTGAGTCACAAATACTAGCAACGCCACACTTAACAGTTTTCGCAACATGACGAACCTCCCTTACGGATCAATGATGATGCATATGTTCCTGATGCGCCGCTTGCGCCATCGGCATGACCTTAGCACTCAACTGCACCTTGGTGTCTTTGCCGTCGGAAGCGCGCACGATCATCTCGCAATGGGTCTTCTTACCCGCTTCGAGTGGCTGCTTCAAGCCGATCAACATCAAGTGATAGCCTGCTGCACCCAAGTCCACCGCCTTGCCCGCAGGCAGATCGATAGCCTCCACTTGGCGCATCTTCATCAAATCACCTTCCATCACCATGCTGTGCAATTCAGACGTGGTCGCATCCTTACAAGCGACACTTACCAATTTGGCAGCCTTCTTACTAGTGATGACAGCTTGCACCATCGCACTGTCTTGACCAGGCGCAGTGGCGCGCGACCAAGCGTCTTTCACTTTCACATCACTCGCATAGGCAGATGTCATCGTAGTCATCGCCAACAAACTCGTCATCAGAATTTTTTTCATTGCTTTCTCCTAAATTAAAACGCGCCACACCTTACGATGTGGCGCGTCATTCTAGCCCGAATCAGGCACTCAAAAACGCTGTTCAACTTACCAACACGATCAGAACTTATAGTTCAATCCTGTGTAGAACGAACGCCCCATACCTGGCACAGCCGTTCCCCACTGCGGATAGTTCGGCAAGACAGGATTGGTCATGGTCGTACCTTGTCCGGTGTATGCACCACCGGTAGGCAGGTAGTAGAACTTATCCAACAGATTCTCTACGCCGAAATTGACGCTCACTTGCTTCCATGCATAACTACCACGTAGATTGACCAAGCCATATCCAGGGGTCTTGATCTCATTGCGGGTAGCAGAGACCGTAGTCTTAGCCTGCACCAACACCAACTCAGCACTATTGTTCCAGCCGCCCATATTCTGGTTCAACGCTAGCTTGCTGTTGAGCGGCATGATGTTGTACAGCCCATCCCCGGTGGTCTCATTCTTGCCGTTGGTGTAATTGAGCAGACCAGTCGCCTCCCACTCACCCCAACTGCTTTCTCCCAGCGCCATGTGGCCGGAAAGGTCGAAGCCATAAAGGCGTGCCGATTGATTGACATATTTCAGCACGTTGAACTTGTTCGCTAATGTGGTCACTTGCCTAGCATCTATATAATCGGTGACCTTGGTGTAGTAAGGCGTCACCTTGACGCCCCAGCTACTGTCCGCATCATGCCAATCGAAGGTGGCAGAAAGTGTGTTGGCTTGTTCTGGCTTTAGATTGACATCGCCCACATAGCCGTTGCCATCACCGACGAAGTTATTCATCAATGCAGCCATCTGCCAGGTGGACCATGTGTAGCGCTCGTACATATTAGGTGAACGTACCTTGTGTGCCGCCCCGAATTCGATATCGTATTGTGCATTGGCGGTATAGCGTGCCAGTGCTGTCATATCCCAGTTGTTGTCGGTCTTCTTGCGGTCGATTGCATTGAAGGCATTGGCTTCAGTCCCTTGATTGCCCATACCAGCAGGGTTGTAACCCACTACATCGCCTGCATCCATCTTCACCTGCTCGACTCGAGCGCCCAACAGCGTCATCCATTGCTCATCTTTACGTGCTTCCCATTCGCCGAACAATGCGGTGCGATCTCGCTGTCCGTCTTTGATGTTCCAGAATGTGCCCGGATACATGTTTGCTCCAGACGGCGGCCACCAATCATTCAGGCGATATTGCTGAATTTCACCTCCCACTCGCAACAAATCTTGTTCGGTGAGCTCGATGTCCGCCTTGATGCTCGCTCCTGTCGTCTTACCCTCGGTGTACATCGGCATACCAGCGGCGCAGGTGCCGCTAATTGGGCTACATGGAGCACCATCTGTGGGGCCGCTGGCGGAAGCTGTACCGTACCAAAAACGCTTATCCGCGCCAAAATCCATGAAGTGATCCACCTTCTCGTTGTAGGCACGCGCCTCCAACGAACCCCAATCAAGTTGGCCGAGGTAGCGCAAGTTCACACTCTTCTGCTGATTGTCGAGCATGTCCATACGTTGGTTCGGGTAAAGCTGGTAGGGCATATCTTGCAAACCGAGTTTGGCTTCGAATAGATGCCCTTCATTCTTGAACGCCATTTCGATCGTGTGATTGCGAGTTTGATACGCGGTGGAACCGACCTCATCGCGCGGGAGAGTATGTCCAACACGCCCAGTGAAATCATAGCTCTTAAAATTGCCACCAGCAGTGTAGTTGTCCGCTTTAGCCGTCGCACCGCTGTAGCTGATGTTCAGCGTCTCAGTGGCAAGCGTGGTAGCGACATTCCCACCAACCGCCTGGTTGTTACTGCGGTAGAAAGCCCCCACTTCACCTTTGACGAGTACTCCTTGTCCTGGTGCGGCAAATTCTGAAGAGCGCGTCTCAGCAACGATAGCCCCACCGATGCTGTCGCCGCCCACACTCACAGGTGTCACACCCGCATAAACCTTTATGGACTCCACATTGCTGGGATCCACATAGGAAAGGGGTGGATTCATATGGTTGGGGCAAGACGAGATCAAGTCCATGCCATCCAACTTGGTGCGGATACGATCATCTGCCAGGCCGTGGATCGAAGGCAGGCTAGACACTCCACCTGCACCATTCAAACTCACACCCGGCTGACCATCCAGCAGGGTAGCACTATCACTGCTGCTAGCGCGCTTGGTAGAAATGGTCTGTTCACTGACTGGCGTGTTCGCTGGCAAAGGCGCCGTGGTCTTACCTGTCACCACCACCTCGCTCATCGTCGCATTGTCAGCAGCGTATGTTGAGCTACTCATCGCCAGTAGCACGGCGGCTACAATCATCTTTTGTTGCATGCTTTCTCTTCTGTAAAAAATCTGCGCGCATTCTATGGATTTTTTTCGCGGCAACTATGCGGCATTTTGTCGCACCCCAATAACGGCGGGCTTCCAGTAAAATCCCTCGCCATGAACTCCTCACTGCTTTCAACTCAAACTGGTCACTCACATCTGCGCCGCTTGTTCATGCTGCGCAATTGGGCCATCCTGGCGCAGTTCGCGACCTTGATCTTGGTTCATCGCTTCCTGAGTGCGGATTTCGCGTGGACGCCGATGATCGGCACGGTGGTGTTCTTGGTGCTGGTCAACTTGCTCACGTGGTGGCGTCTGTCACTCGACTATCCGGTCGGCAACCTGGACTTGTTCTTGCAGTTATGTCTAGATGTGAATGCGCTGACGGTGCTGTTGTACTTCGGCGGCGGCTCGACCAATCCCTTCGTCTCGCTCTATCTGTTGCCATTGGTGCTGGCTGCGGCCACCCTGCCGCGCCGCTACACATGGGGCATGGCCGCATTGACCGTCGCGTGCTACAGTTTGTTGATGGTGTGGTATGTGCCACTTCCGACTGGTGATGCCCACGCTCAACATACTGCCGCTGCAACGACAACGGCTGCCGCCCCTGCGCACGACCATGCCGCGATGACGATGGACCACAGCCAGCATCAGATGCATCAGCCAGAAACCACGCCTCCGGACTACTGTCGCACCGAGCCGGAATCAACTCCCGCCGACTCAACTGTCGACACCTCTCCCCTAAGTGATGCGTTCAACGCTCACATACTCGGCATGTGGCTAGGCTTCGTCATCAGCGCGACGGTGATCGCCTATTTCGCGGTAGAGATGGCGGCGGCGGTTCGTTTGCGCGAGGCGCAACTCACCCAAGTGCGCGAAGAGACTTTGCGCAACGAACGTATCGTGTCTTTGGGTACACTGGCCGCCAGTGCGGCACATGAATTAGGCACGCCGCTATCCACCCTATCCGTGGTGATCGGTGAGATGCGGAACGACTGCGAATCGCCTGAGCAGAAAGAAAACCTCACCCTGCTCGACGACCAAGTGCGCAACTGCAAACGCATCCTCAACACCTTGGTGAACCATGCACAAGCTACACCGGAAGTGATGAGCATCGAAGGATTCTTGCTAGCGGTATTGGACGAATGGCAGTTGTTGCGACCCACCGTGCATTACAACTACCAAGTCGGAGGCGCTCAACCCGCGCCACGCCTACGCCCCGATCCCGCCTTGCGGGCAGCCCTGCTCAATCTATTGAACAACGCGGCAGATGCCTCCTCGGAAGGGATGGAGATCCTGTTGCATTGGAACGAAAAGCACATCGTGCTGGAGATACAAGACCAAGGGCCGGGACTCACCGCCGAGGCGGCTTCACGTGCTGGTTCGGCTTTCTTCACCACCAATGAGGAAGGGCGCGGATTGGGCTTGTTCCTCGCCCATGCCACGTTGGAAAGACTGGGCGGTAGTGTGCGTCTATTCAACCGCGACGGCGGCGGTGCCACCACCGAAGTGACGCTTCCCCTGCAAGGACTTGCCGCATGAATCAGAACAGCAACGACACGCCGACCTTATTGTTAGTGGATGACGATGACACCTTTCGCAGCGTACTTGGACGAGCCTTGGAGAAACGCGGCTTCAGCGTGACCACGGCCAACAGCGTCGAGAGCGCCTTACCACTGGCCCAAGCCAATCCACCCGAGTTCGCCGTCATCGACCTCAAGATGCACGGCGCTTCCGGGCTGGTGCTGGTGCAGACCTTGCACGAACTCGACGCCGCCACCCGTATCGTCATGCTCACGGGTTACGCCAGCATCGCCACGGCGGTGGAAGCCATCAAATTGGGCGCGACACAATATCTGTCCAAACCCGCCAATGCAGACGAGATCGTGTCCGCCTTCGGCCACCATGCCAGCGCCGACATCCCACTCGACGCGCAACCCGTCAGCGTAGATAGATTGGAATGGGAACACATCAATCGGGTTCTGCACGAACAGCAAGGCAACATCTCCTCCACCGCGCGCGCCCTCAACATGCACCGCCGCACCTTGCAGCGAAAACTAGCCAAACGTTCAACTTGAAATAATTAAAGATTCTGGCTTTTATGCCGAAAAGCCCCTCGTAACAGCCCGAGTGGAAATGCCGTGATTCATCTCCATTTGGACAAAAGATTGACCGTAGCCGTACATGAACAGGCCGAACACACCAAACAACTCTCTAATAATTTCTGAACCTGACTACCATGACGATCGCAGATGAACTGAGACAAGCCGCACGCGAACTGAACAACCTGCCCGCGATGCCTGTCATCGCACATAAGTTGCTCGCCCTAAAACTAGACACCGACGAAGGTGAGCGGCAGATGATGCTACTCATCGAGCAGGATCCACTCATCTCCGCACGCATCATCGGACTGGGGAATTCCCCCCTACTGGGCGCATCACGCAAGGTCGCCACGGTCAAAGAAGCTGCGATGTTGCTCGGGCTGACCAAAGTGAAATCCATCGCCACTGGTATTGCGATGATGTCGTTGACGAGCAAGCCCATCGGTCGCTTCGATCCACAAGAGTTCTGGCTACACAACATGGCCGTGGCCTTTGCCATGCTACCCGTGGTGCGCGCCATGCCCTCCAAACTGCGCCCCGCCGACGACCTGATCTTCCTCACAGGCATGTTGCACGACATCGGTTTCCTTGCCTTGGCGCATTTGAACAGCCAACTCAGCGACGATCTGCTCACCCGTATGCTCATCGAACCTGAGCGTCCCGTGACTTCAATTGAAGATGAATTGATGGGTATATCGCATGCTGAACTAGGTGCCGAGTTCGCACAACATTGGGGACTGCCCAGCGAGATTGTTGCCGTATTGCGCTACCACCACACGCCTGATGTTGAAGGTGCTGAAGAAGGGCTGCCACTGGCGCGCATCATCAACGTCACCGAGAAGTTACTCAGCGCCACCGACCTGCACGAATTCGTCGGTCACCAAGTGAGCGATGCGGAATGGGAAGCGCTCGGCATCGATCCCGACCAAGCGAATGAGATCGCCATGCAGGCTGCGGAACAAGCAGACCAAGCGATGCAATTTGGCTCCAGCTTCTAACGCTCTCATCAGCATGCTTTAAGGCATTTGTGTCGCCGACACTGAGGGCAACTGTATAATCACGGCAGTTGAAACTCTACTCGCCATCATGAAACTCGCCCTGCGTCTGCTACTCGTTCTATCCTGCTTTCTCACCGTCGCACACGCCTACCCAGCCGATCCCTTACTCGCTGCCAAGCATTACGCACTCTACGATGCCAGCAGCCAGCAAATGTTGATCGAGCACGATGCGAACACGCGCATCGCCCCCGGCTCACTCACCAAGCTGATGACCGCTTATGTCGTGTTCGACGCGCTGAAACAGAACAAGATATCGCTACGCCAATCTCTAGCTCCGACCGCCTACGCCTTGCGCCTGCAAAGCGAAGAACCGCGCATGTTCTTGGAAGTGGGCAAAGAAGTGAAAGTGGAAGAATTGTTACGCGGACTCATCGTGCAATCATCCAACGACGCAGCCCGCGTCCTCACTGAAGCCGTCGCCAACCATGAGGTCGCCTTCGCCGATTTGATGAACAAACAAGCGCAACGCCTCGGTATGCGCGACACCCACTTCGTCAACGCCACGGGCGTGCCAGAACAACTGCACTACAGCAGCGCACACGATATCGCCCTACTCGCCGCCGCTTTGTTACGCGACTTCCCAGATTTCTATGCGTTGTATGCCCTGCGCGAATACAAATACAACAACATCAACCAGTTCAACCGCAACCGTTTGTTGTGGCTAGACCCCTACGTGGATGGCATGCAGACCGCGCATGACGAAGAGGTCGGCTTCTCATTGGTCGCCTCGTCCAAGCGCGATGACCGCCGCCTCATCTCAGTCCTGCTGGGTACGGACAAAGAGAACCTGCGCAGTTCAGAGAGCCAGCGTCTGCTGAACCTTGGCTTCAAAGAGTTCGAATCGGTGATCCTGTATCGCAAGAGTCAACCTGTCAGCACATTACGCTTGTGGAAAGGCACCGAACATCACGTCGAGGTAGGCTTCCGTGAAGATCGCTACATCACTGTACCCATTGGCGAGCGCGACCTATTGCGCGCAAAGCTGGAGACCAAGCAACCGCTCATCGCCCCTGTGAACCAAGGTCAGAGCATCGGCACGCTGCATCTGTCCTTGAACGGCGAACCCTATCTAGACCTACCCGTTGTCGTACTGGAAAGCGTACCCTTAGCGAACGTGTTCTCGCGCGGCGTGGATGCGATACGTTTGTTCTTCGAATAAGGAGTCTGCGATGACGGTGTTTCTCAACGGTGAGTTCATGCCAATCGAAGAGGCGAAGGTGCCCATACTGGATCGCGGCTTCATCTTCGGTGACGGCGTGTACGAGGTCATCCCGGTCTATTCGCGGCGCGCCTTTCGTCTGGCGGAACATCTGCAACGCCTGCAACACAGTCTCGACGGCATCCAACTGAAGAACCCGCACAGCGAGAGCGAGTGGTCGAACATCCTCAACGAACTCATCCGCCGCAGCGCACCCGAAGACCAATACCTCTACCTGCATGTGACGCGCGGCGTGGCGAAGCGCGACCATGCTTTTCCCGTTCCCGCCCCCACGCCCACCGTATTCGTGATGAGCAACCCGCTCACCACACCGAGCGCAGAACTGTTGAAAAGTGGCATCGCCTGCATCACCGTGGTGGACAACCGCTGGTTGCGTTGCGACATCAAAGCTATCTCACTTCTACCCAATGTTTTGCTACGCCAAGCAGCAGTAGCGGCAGGATGTGCTGAGGCCATCCTCATCCGTAATGACGAATTCATGACCGAAGGTGCAGCGAGCAACATCTTCGTGGTGAAGAACGGCACTCTACTCGCCCCACCGAAAGACAACCTGATGCTGCCCGGCATCACCTACGACGTGATACTGGAAATCGCCGCTGCGAACGGCATCCCTTGCGAAGTGCGCAAAGTGTTGAAAGAGGAAGTGTTCAGCGCGGATGAACTGCTACTGACTTCCTCCACCAAGGAAGTGATGCCCATCACCACGCTGGATGGCAAACCGGTAGGCAATGGCAAACCCGGTGCGATGTTCGCCAAGTTGCACACGCTCTACCAAACATTCAAACAGGAAGTGATGCGCAAATGAAACAGCCGTCATTCCGGCGGAGGCCGGAATCCAGTGGGGTTTATTAAAAGTGATTTTTTCATCAGGGCATTGCACTGCACCTACATTTTGCCTGGATACCGGCCTTCGCCGGTATGACGACATAATCAGACCTTTCCTAAAGGACTAACGTGACTACCGAAGAATCTTTAATCGAGTACCCCTGCGACTTCCCCATCAAGGTGTTCGGCTCTGCACATCCGGATTTCGTGAACGCCATCACCCAAGTCGTGCAGGCGCATTCGCCCAACTTCACTAGCGAGAACATCGAATCACGTAGCAGCAGCGCGGCAAAATACACCAGCCTCACCTGCACCGTTCACATCACCTCGCGTGAGCAACTCGACGATCTGTATCGCGACCTGACATCGCACCCGATGGTGAAGATGGTGCTGTAATTGACATTGCCTTCCTCGTTCGTCCCCTCTCCCGCAACGCGGGGGAGGGTTAGGGAGGGGGCTTCAGAAGAGGTGCAACCTATGCAACACCCACCTATCCACATCCGCGCACTCGGTATGGTCGAATACGAACCGACTTGGCGCGCCATGCAGCGCTTCACGGTGGAGCGCACAGCCGATACGACAGATGAGATATGGCTGGTACAACACCCCCCCGTCTTCACCCAAGGCCAAGCTGGCCTGCCCGAACATCTGTTGCGCACCTCGCACATCCCCGTGGTGAAGATAGATCGTGGCGGGCAGATCACCTATCACGGCCCTGGTCAGATCGTGGCTTACCTGCTGCTCGACCTGCGCCGTTGGAAAATCAACGTGCGTGAATTGGTGCGCCTGATGGAACAAGCTGTCATCGACCTACTCGCAGAATACGGCGTGAAGTCAGCCGGACGTGAAGATGCGCCCGGCGTGTATGTGGGTGATGCCAAGATCGCCGCGCTAGGATTAAAGATAAAGAACGGCTGCTGCTTCCACGGCCTATCGTTCAACGTGGATATGGATCTCAGCCCCTTCGCCTACATCAACCCCTGCGGCTACCAAGGACTGCGCGTGACGCAATGTGTCGAACAAGGAATGATCGTGCCGATGGAAGAGCTACAAGCAGAGCTCACGCAGAATTTGGTGCATGGCTTGCAACGGCATCTAGATTTGAAGCAGAAATAACTTTCGCGCAATCGATATGAACTGGCTTGTTGAACTGTTCAGCGAAAAGGCAAGAGAGACCCTCTCTCTGCGTTGGTTCGGCCTCACCAAGATACCCGTGCTGTTCTATTTCGGCGTGTCAGTGACCGAGATTTCGAAAGAGCGCATGGTCGTGCGCATCCCCTTGCGACGCAGAACGAAGAACCACCTTGGCTCCATGTACTTCGGCGCACTTTGCGCAGGAGCCGACTGTGCAGCTGGTGCATTCGCCATGCACCTCATCAAACAGCAACCCAAGCATGTCTCACTCGTGTTCAAAGACTTCAGCGCCGAGTTCCTCAAACGTGCGGAAGGGGATGTGGACTTTTGTTGCGCCCAAGGCACAGAGATCGCCGAACTAGTCAAACAAGCAGTGGCATCGGATGAACGCGTCGAACGACAGCTGGATGTGATTGCGACTGTGCCATCATTGGGTGATGAACCTGTGGCTAGATTCAAACTAACTCTTTCACTCAAGAAAAGGTTGTGATTCAATCCGTCTGGAATCGGCCAATTTCGGACGTAAATCGTTTACTAATTTTGAGAGTGATCACATCTGATGTTCAATCCGACCCGCGATGAAGCGCGACTGTTCTTGTTCGAATCTTGGCGCAAGCGCTGCGCTAAAGAATTATTGTCGCCGCTGGAAGATCTGACGGCGCAGCTTATCGACAAGCATCCCGAGTATCACGCCATCTTCAATGATCCAGAGAAGAACCAAGATAAAGATTTTGCCGCCGATGGCTCTGTGGTGAATCCTTTCCTACACCTGATGATGCACCTGACCATCGAAGAGCAGATATCCATCGGGCAACCACACGGCATCCGTGAACAGTTCGTTCGTCTCACGCAGAAATACGAATCCGAACACGAGGCACAACACGCAATGATGGATTGCTTGGGCGAGATGATCTGGCAGGCGCAACGCAACAAGACCGCCCCCGATGCGGCGATCTATATCGGCTGCTTGGAGAAACAGTGATGGCGGATCGCTTGAGCAAAATCGTGACGCGCACAGGGGATGACGGTACTACAGGACTGGCCGATGGTTCGCGCCTGAGCAAAGACAGTGCGCGCATCAATGCGCTGGGTAGTGTGGATGAACTCAACAGCCATCTCGGTGTATTGCTCGCTGAGCCATTGCCACAAGAGATTCGAGTGGAGTTACTCTGCATCCAGAACGACTTGTTCGATCTGGGCTCGACCTTAGCCTTGCCCGGCACCGACTTCCCACAAGAGAAGCTGCTGCGCTTGGATGAGGCTATCGCACGTTACAACGCCGGTCTTCCCCCACTCAAAGAATTCATCCTACCCGGTGGCGGACGTGCGGCAGCGTTATGCCATGTGGCACGCAGTGTGGCGCGACGTGCGGAGCGCGACCATTGCCACCTCGCGCAAAGCGATATCGTGAGCAACGACGGGGGGCGCTACCTCAATCGGCTGTCTGATCTGCTATTCGTGTTGTGTCGCGTACTTAACCGCGCGACAGGGGAAACGGAAACGCTGTGGCAGCGTGATTAAGGGAGTGTCGGTGGCGTAGTGGGGCTGGGTTTGCGCAGATCCATTATTCCCATCACGTAGCCAGACAAGCAGTACCCTAGGAACAGCAAGAATAGGTGCAATGGTGGATCCACTGACACCAAGATGAAGAACAGCGCGAACAAGAAGATGACGATGAACGGCACACTCTTGCGCGTGTTGATGGACTTGAAGCTGTAGTACTTGAGGCTACTCACCATACTCAAGCCCGCGAACACAGTCAGTGCAGCGGCATACCAACGCAACTCATACCCCGTGAATTTGTTATCCAACATCACCCACACGAAGCCTGCAACCAAGGCAGCCGCAGCTGGGCTAGGCAGCCCTTGGAAGTAACGCTTATCGATCACGTCGATATTAGTATTGAAGCGCGCCAAACGCAGCGCCGCACTCGCGCAATAGATGAAAGCGGCGAACCACCCCCACTTACCCAGATCACGGAACGCCCACTCGTACATCAGGATGGAGGGCGCGACACCGAACGAGACCATGTCGGAAAGACTGTCGTATTCCGCACCGAACTCGCTTTGGGTATGCGTCATGCGCGCCACGCGACCATCCAATCCATCCAACACCATAGCGATGAAGATAGCCACTGCGGCGATCTCATAGCGACCATTCATCGATTGAATGATGGCATAGAAGCCAGCGAACAAGGCGGCCGTAGTGAACAAGTTGGGCAACAGGTAGATGCTGCGCCTACGCAGGTTCATTCGTTCACGCTGTTTGGTCTCGATCATAGGTTTGGATTCATGCCAAGGAAGTGGTCGTTACGGACACTTTATCACCGATGGTGACTTTGACGTAGTACGAAAGATCGGGGGCGGGTTAGAGCGCGAAAGTCTCGCCCTCCAACCCGCCCCCGCGATTGCTTAGTTCTTAGATTGGTCGACCAGTTTGTTCTTGGCGATCCAAGGCATCATGGAACGCAACTGTCCGCCCACGACTTCGATCGGATGCTCTGCATTCAAACGACGACGTGCAGTCATCTCTGGATAGTTGGTACGACCTTCCAAGATGAACTGTTTCGCGTAAGAACCGTTCTGGATGTTCTTCAGGCATTCCTTCATCGCAGCACGTGCTTCATCAGCGATCACGCGATGACCAGTGACGTACTCACCGTATTCCGCATTGTTGGAGATCGAGTAATTCATGTTGGCGATGCCGCCTTCATACATCAGGTCAACGATCAGCTTCAGTTCGTGCAAGCACTCGAAGTAGGCCATCTCTGGTGCATAACCCGCTTCGGTCAATGTCTCGAAGCCAGCCTTTACCAATTCGACCGCACCACCGCACAACACAGCTTGCTCGCCGAACAAGTCAGTCTCTGTCTCTTCGCGGAAGTTGGTCTCGATGACGCCGCCCTTGGTGCCGCCGTTAGCAGCTGCGTAAGACAATGCGATGTCTTTTGCTTTGCCTGTTTTGTCTTGATACACAGCGATCAATGTTGGTACGCCGCCGCCTTTGAGGTATTCGGAACGCACTGTATGGCCAGGGCCTTTGGGGGCGATCATGATCACGTCGATGTCAGCACGAGGCACGACTTGGTTGTAGTGCACGTTGAAGCCGTGGGCGAATGCCAACGCAGCGCCCGCCTTGATGTTTGGTGCAACGTCGTTGTTATAAACATCAGGGATATTCTCGTCAGGCAACAACATCATCACGACGTCAGCGTTCTTCACTGCATCTGCCACTTCCGCGACCTTGATACCGGCAGCCTCGACCTTCTTCCAAGAAGCACCGTTCTTGCGCAAGCCCACCGTCACATTGCAGCCGGATTCTTTCAGATTCTGCGCATGAGCGTGGCCTTGCGAGCCGTAGCCGATGATGGTCACTTGTTTGCCCTTGATCAAGGAAAGGTCTGCGTCTTTGTCGTAATAAACTTTCATGTTGGCCTCGTCGAAAAAATCAGTGATTAAAAGATAGTTGTTAAAGTTTTAAAACGCGTTCGCCACGTCCGATACCAGAAGAACCAGTACGGACGGTCTCGATGATGAGACTGTTATCGATGGCTTGTAAGAAGCTGTCCAGCTTGGAACCCGTGCCAGTCAACTCGATGGTGTAACTGGTGCTGGATACGTCGATGATGCGACCACGGAAGATGTCGGTGATGCGCTTCAGTTCTTCACGCGCCTCGCCCACCGCACTCACCTTCAACAGCATCAACTCGCGCTCCAGATGGTCGCCGTCGGTCAGGTCCATCACCGCAACGACATCCACCAATTTATTGAGCTGCTTCTTGATCTGCTCGATGATCTCGTCCGAACCGCGCGTGACGATGGTCATACGCGACATGGTCGTATCTTCGGTCGGTGCGACGGTCAACGATTCGATGTTGTAACCACGCGCAGAGAACAAACCCGCGACACGTGACAACGCACCCGCTTCGTTCTCCATCAATAAAGAGATGATGTGACGCATCACAAGTCCTCCGCCAAGATCACTTCAGACAAGCCCTTGCCGCCAGGAACCATCGGATAGACGTTCTCGGTCGGGTCGGTACGGAAGTCGAGGAACACCAGATCGTCCTTGCGCGCGAAGGCTTCCTTCAATGCGCCTTCCACATCGGAGGGTTTGTCCACACGGATACCCACGTGACCATACGCCTCGGCTAGCTTCACGAAGTCTGGCAAAGCATCCATGTAGGAATGCGAATAGCGATTGCCGTGGAAGAACTCCTGCCACTGGCGCACCATGCCCAGATAGCGGTTGTTCAACGCGATGATCTTGACTGGGATGTTGTATTGCTTGCAGGTGGATAGCTCCTGGATGTTCATCTGGATGCTGCCCTCACCCGTCACGCAAGCCACAGTCGCACCAGGGTGCGCGAGCTGCACACCCATCGCCGCTGGCAGGCCAAAGCCCATCGTACCCAAACCGCCGGAATTGATCCATTGGCGCGGCTTGTCGTATTTGTAATATTGCGCCGCCCACATCTGATGTTGACCAACGTCAGATGTGATGAAGGCTTCACCTCGGGTGATCTCGTACAACTTCTCGATGACGAATTGCGGCTTGATGAACTCATCGGAGTTCTTGTAGGTCAGCGATTTTCGGCTACGCCACGTGTCGATCTGCTGCCACCAAG
The DNA here is from genome assembly GCA_041752675.1 of Sideroxydans sp. Classification (GTDB taxonomy): domain Bacteria; phylum Pseudomonadota; class Gammaproteobacteria; order Burkholderiales; family Gallionellaceae; genus Sideroxyarcus. The sequence goes on from JBGSWB010000229.1 coordinate 14,547, forward strand.
TCTTCAGGTTAGTCGCATCAGGCTTCTGCTTGCTCGCAGCCAACACGCCCAGCATGTCAGTCAACACTTGCTTCACATCGCCCACGATAGGCACATCCACCTTCACACGCTTGGCGATGGTCGCAGGGTCGATATCGATATGGATGATCTTGCGTGGCACCGAAGTGAAATGCTTCACATTGCCGATGACGCGATCATCGAAGCGGGCGCCGACTGCCAACAACACGTCGCAGTCCTGCATCGCCAGATTGGCTTCGTACGTGCCGTGCATGCCCAACATGCCGAGATTCTGTTTATCAGTCGCAGGATAGCCGCCCAAACCCATCAAGGTATTGGTGATAGGGAAACCTAATTTACGAACCAGATCCGTCAATTGTGTCGATGCATCAGCCAGTACCACGCCACCACCGGCATACACCATCGGACGTTTGGCTTCCAACAACAACTTAACAGCCTCTTTGATCGCCCCCATGTCGCCATGCGTCTGGGGGTTATAAGAGCGGATGCTGACGGACTCGGGATAGAAAAACTCGGTCTTGGTGTTGGAAACATCCTTAGGGATATCCACCAGCACAGGACCAGGACGTCCCGACTTCGCCAGATAGAACGCCTTCTTCAGCGTGACCGCGAGATCTTTGACATCTTTGACTAGGAAATTGTGTTTGACGCATGGACGTGTGATGCCGACCGCATCCACTTCTTGGAACGCATCTTCGCCGATGAAACTGGTCGGTACTTGTCCGCTGATGACCACCATCGGGATGGAATCCATATAAGCAGTCGCGATACCCGTCACTGCATTGGTCAAGCCGGGGCCGGAGGTGACCAATGCCACACCGACCTTATCTGTGGAACGAGAATAGCCATCGGCAGCATGCACAGCCGCCTGCTCATGGCGCACCAAGACGTGCTTCACCTTATCCTGCTGGAACAGTGCGTCATAAATGAACAGCACTGCGCCGCCAGGGTAGCCAAAGACGTACTCGACGCCCTCTTCCTGCAAACATTTGATGGTTATTTCTGCGCCGGTCAGTTCCATGAGCGAAAACCTATGAATTGCTTCGAATTAAAGACCGAGCAAGATAAAGGCTGGCGGCGTTTTGGTCAACCCCAATCAAGCCCAAAATCGCCGAAAACCCTTGTCCCTACAGGAATTTGCTATCATGCGCCGCCTCTAGGAGACCCGTCTTGTCCACCCGCGAACAACTATCCGATTTCCTTGCCAGCATCGAACGACGTGCCTACAAGCACGCGATGTTCGCTGTGCGCGATGAAGCCGCTGCGCTGGACATCGTGCAGGAAGCCATGATGAAACTGGCAGAAAGGTACGGTGACAAGCCCGCAGAGGAGTACCCGATGCTATTCCATCGCATCCTGCAGAACACCGTCACAGACCACTTCCGCAGACAGAAGGTGCGCACCACTTGGTTCACCCTGTTCTCCTCGTTCTCCCCACAACACGCCGACGAGGAGTTCGACCCGCTTGACGTGCTGGAGGATGAAAAAAGCCCGAGCAACCACCTACAACCCGATGCCGACTTGCAACAGAATCAGACATTGGCGAGTATCGAAGCTGCATTGTTACGCTTACCAGCCCGTCAACGAGAAGCCTTCCTGCTGCGTTACTGGGACGGATTAGATACAGCAGAGACAGCGTCCGCGATGGGATGTAGCGAAGGTAGCGTCAAGACCCATTGTTCAAGAGCGACACACGCTTTAGCCGAGACACTGAAACAGAAAGGAATAGACCTATCATGGGAATCAAACTGAAGATCGAGGACATCCAGCACTTGCTGAATCGTTCAGCAAGCGACCTCAGCCCTGAGACCCTGGATAAACTGCAGCGCGCGCGCCGCACAGCACTTCAGCATCAACAAACCACACAACCGACTGCCGTGCATGCTTGGTTGAGCCAGCATGGGGTCATTGGCCACCACCCTTCATCGCAACACAGAGTCCTCAACTGGGGGCTAGCGGCAGTGTTCGCTGTCGTACTGGTGAGCGGCGTCAGCTACTGGCAACACAGCTCCGAACGCGACCATAGCGCGATCGACATCGCCATCCTAACGGACGACTTGCCCGTCCATATGTATGTCGATTAAGGGTAGTCAGAATATGATGATGCGCCATTCAAAACTACTCTTAGCAGCCGCACTCTTGGCACCACTCGTCGCTCTTGCAGCCCCTTGGAACAGCCTGAATGCAGGTCAGCAACAGGTGCTGGCGCCTCTTTCTGCAACTTGGAACACCCTGCCCGAAAGCGAACAGAAGAGCTTCGTAGGCATCGCCGACGGATACGCAAAACTCCCCCCCGAGAAGCAACAGCGTCTGCAAGAGCAATTGGAAGGATGGGGGAAATTGACGACCGAACAGCGCCACCGCGCCAGAGAGAAATTCACCGCCTTCAGCAAAGTGCCCGAGGAAAAACGTGAGGCAGTGAGACAGATGGTGCGCGAACAACAGGCCGAACCGGCCAGCCCCACGAAATAAAATCTAGTGTCAGCGGCGCTCAGTGCGCCAGAGCATCACCAAGGCCAACCCAAGGAACACCCACATCATTGCGGTCGCACTGAACACCGGCCACCAATCTTTGAGCGTCCCCAGATTGGCGAACAAACGGCTAGCGAAGTGGAATCCCAAGCCGAGCACCACTCCCAAGAATATCTTGCTACTGATACCGCCTTCACGCTTGTTATACGACGAGAACGGCAAAGCCAACAACATCATCACCAACACCGCGAATGGGTAAGCCAACTTGTTCCACATGGCGATCTCATAGCGCGACGTCTTCTGCTTGTTATCATCCAGATGTTGGATGTATTGATACAGACTCCACGCCGACATCTGCTCGGGTTCGATCAACAGCACCGTGAAGATGTTCGGACTCAATGACGAGCGCCACTCCATCGCCCCCAACTGGTTGACAGTCGCACCCGTTCCGCTGAACTTGGTTTGTTTGACACCCGTCAACTCCCAACTCTGCCCCTTCTGATAGGACGCTCGTTCCGCCGCAGTGATGCTACGCAATTGATAGCGTTCATCGAACTGATAGATGCTGACACCCAACAAGGTCGTATCGTGTAACACAGCCTTCACATTGACGAAGCTCCCCTCGTCCTTCACCCATACACCAGAGCGGAACTCACTCAGACTCACATTCGCATTCTTGGCTTTCAGCTTGATCTGTTTAGCCAGATGCTGACTCGGTGGCGCGATGAACTCACCCACCACAAAACAGGCGATCATGAATGGGAGGCCGATTCGCAGTAGTGCATGGATCATCTGCTTCAACGACACTCCCGAAGCGCGATACACGGTCAACTCTGAATTGGCTGCCATCTGCACCAAGGCGAAGATGGTACCGATCAAGACCGCCACCGGAAAAAGTTCGTAGATGTGGTTCGGCGCGGTCAACAACACGAACAGCAACACATAGCCCATGTGATAGCCGCTGCTCTCACCCATCTCGTTCATCTGATTGATGAGGTCGAGCAGCTCGAACAACATGAGCAACGCCGCGAACACCAAGAGCACGCTGAGATAGATCTCCTTTGCCAAGTAACGCGTCAGCAGATTCATCGGCGCCACCTTTGCCAAGAGAAGGGCGAGCTACGATGATAGAAATAGACGAGCGTCCCCACCAGCAACACCAGATGGATGCCCCACAGACCGACCATCATGCTGACCTTCTCGCGCGCCACCCATGAGACGGAGATGGTCAACATGTTGTTGTAGAACATATACAGCACGATGGCCGCGATCAGGCTGTATGAACGGCCCGCGCGCGGGTTCACATAACTCAAGGGTATCGCCAACAACGCCAACATGAACGCCCCCAAAGGCATGCTGATGCGCTCCTCCACCAGCTGCGATTGGTTCGAAGGGTCCGGATGTTGGATCAAATAGAGGGTGGAATAGGCTCTGCGATTACTCGTGTTTTGCGGCAGATCCACCGGTTCGATACGGATGGAATAGCGATCGAACTCGGCGATCTTGAAATCCGCCTGCCCCGGCACGCCTTCATAGCGAGAACCCTTCAGCAACACAAGGAAGCGATCACCGTTGGCCGCGATCTCCTGATAGCCCTCTTTCGCCACCATGGTGCCGTCCTTGCCGTTCTGCACCGACTGCACGAAGATATTCTGGACGCGCTTCTTCTCTGTATCCACTTCCTCCAAGAAGAACACGCGATCGGCCTGCTTGGATTCGCGGAACACACCCGGTGCGGCAGAAGAGACATCGTCACGACTATTCAACCTGCGCTTGAACTCATCCGCCATCGACCATGCCCACGGCGACAACACCAGACTCATCAATGCGATGATGAACACCACCGGTATCGTATAAGCCATCACAGGACGGATGAATCGCGTCAGCCCGACCCCAGAAGAGAACCACACCACCATCTCACTGTCGCGATAGATGCGCGACAAGGTGAGCAACACCGAAAGGAACAGACTGATAGAGAGCAACACAGGAATGAAACTCAACGCGCTGAAACCCAACATCACCAACACGCCATCCACCGCCAGCCCACCGTTCACCGATTCACCCAACAGTTTGATGAGTTGAGTGAACACCACGATGCCCATCAGAACAGAGAATATGAGTAGACCTGAGCTCGCGAACTCGCGCACCAGCGACCAATAGAAGATACCCCGCACGATTCGAGGCGATCGCTTCTTTGACTTTATGCCTTGAGATTGCGGATAATCGGCCATTGCAGGTTAATCGATGGATATTAAGGAGCGACACGTGGAATTTAGCATAAAACAAGGTACCCCGGACTCGATGAAGAGCGGCTGTGTCGTCGTTGGTGTGTTCGATGGCGGCAAATTATCCAAGGCTGGACAAGCGCTAGACAAAGCTGCGAAACACGCACTGAGCGACCTCATCGCGCGTGGTGACATGACGGGCAAAGCTGCCTCCACCTTGCTCCTACACAAACTCACCGGAATCACTGCCGAGCGCGTGTTGCTCGTTGGACTGGGCAAAGCGAGTGAACTGAACAACAAGATTAGCCTCGATATACTCAGTGCGATGTTCAAGGCGCTGAACGCCACACCGGCAAAAGATGCGGCGCTGTTCATCACTGACGAAGGTTTCGGCAAAAATGCGAACTGGGTCATCAAACAAGCCGTATTCACCGCCGCCGAACAAGCCTTCCGCGCTGACGGTCTGAAGAGCGAACCCGCAAAACCCGCGACACTCAAGCATGTCGTGTTCGCCACTCTCGACAAGCCTGCGGCCGAACTCAAGACCACACTGGAACAATCCGCCGCCATCGCCAATGGGATGGAACTGACCAAGACATTGGGCAACCTGCCCGGCAACATCTGCACCCCAACTTATCTTTCTGCACACGCATTGGCGTTGGACAAAGCACACAAGAAGATCAAGACCACCGTGCTGGAAGAGAAGGACATGCAGAAGTTGGGCATGGGCTCTTTCCTCTCCGTCACACGCGGCAGCGAACAGCCCGCCAAACTCATCACCCTCGAATACAAGGGCGGTGACAAGAAACAGAAACCTATCGTGCTGGTCGGCAAAGGCATCACCTTCGACACCGGCGGCATCTCACTCAAGCCGGGTGCCGAGATGGATGAGATGAAATACGACATGTGCGGCGCAGCCAGCGTGCTCGGCACTATGCAAGCCATCGCCGAGATGGGCTTGGAACTGAACGTGGTCGGCGTCATCCCCACTTGCGAGAACATGCCCTCCGGCATCGCCACCAAACCGGGCGACCTCGTCACCTCCATGTCCGGCCAGACCATCGAGATCTTGAACACCGACGCTGAAGGTCGTCTCATCCTGTGTGACGCACTCACCTACTCCGCCAAGTTCGATCCAGACACCGTCATCGACATCGCCACCCTCACCGGCGCATGCGTCATCGCCTTGGGTCATGTCGCACACGGCTTGTTCGCCAACGAAGACAAACTGGCGAAGGAACTGCTGGCCGCCGGCGAACAATCGCATGACCGCGCATGGCAACTGCCGCTGTGGGACGACTACCAACCACTGCTCGACAGCAACTTCGCCGACATGCAGAACATCGGCGGACGTGCAGGTGGCACCATCACCGCTGCATGCTTCTTGGCGCGCTTCACCAAGGAATATCGCTGGGCGCACTTGGACATCGCAGGTACCGCGTGGTTGTCGGGCAAACAAAAAGGCGCGACCGGCCGTCCTGTGCCGATGCTCACGCAGTACCTCATCAACCGCGCAGCCAAGTAAGGATCCGCCTCGACTTCTCCTCACTCGGCAACACGATCACGTCATTCCCGCTTTCGCGGGGATGACGACTCGATCATGATTTTCTAGGGTGCTCGCTTGTTTGATGCAAGCGTGTGTGCTTCTAGGATGTTGCGCCACGCGACTTGAATGTGGCCCAACGTTGGCTCAGCTTGTCCATACTCACATAGAACGCGGGTGTCAGATACAGCGTGAGGAACTGCGAGAAGATCAATCCGCCTACCACGGCGATACCTAGCGGCCTGCGTGCTTCAGCCCCGGCGCCATAACCCAAAGCAATGGGTAGCGTCGCGAAGATCGCAGCCAGCGTCGTCATCATGATGGGACGGAAACGCACTGCGCAGGCTTCGACCATCGCCTCCATCGCCGACAGATTCTTTTCGCGTTGAGCGACCACGGCAAAGTCCACCATCATGATGCCGTTCTTCTTCACCAATCCCACCAGCAGGATGACGCCCACGAAGCTGAAGATGTTCAGGTCTTGGTGGAAGATGATGAGCATGATGAGCGCCCCAAAACCCGCCAGCGGCAAGGCAGTGAGGATGGTGATGGGATGGCCGAAATGCTCATACAAGATGGCGAGGATCATGTAGATCACCAAGATGGTGATCAGCAACAGGATGGGCAAGTCGGTCATCGAATCGCTAAAGGTCTTGGCCGAACCAGACAAGGTGGAGGTCACGCCTTGTGGCAGATTGTCTTGTGCGATCTGCCTCACTTTATCAGTGGCTTCACCGAGCGAGACACCCGGCGCAAGATTGAACGAAAGGGTGACCGCAGGCAGTTGACCGAAGTGCGAGATGGACAAAGGCCCGACGCCACTATGAATGGTCGCCACCGATGACAGCGGCACCATCTGCTGATTGCTGCTCTTGATGTACAGAGCATTCAGCGAGTTGATGTCTTGCTGGAACTGCGGGTCCAATTGCATCAACACAGAATACTGATCGGCAGCCGCGTAGATGCTGGTGACACGGCGCGTGCCATAGGCGTCGTAGAGCGTGGATTGGATCTGTTGCGGAGTGATGCCCAACGCTGCCGCACGGTCTGTCTGGATGTCGATACGGATCTCGGGGCTGCGCAATTCCAAGTTACTGTTCACATCGAGCAATATCTTTTCGTTACGCAACTTTTGCACGAGGTCGTTCACAGCGGGATACAGCACATCGGTATCCGAACCGAGCAACACCAGTTGGAACTCAGCGTTGGATTGTTGCGCACCGATGTTGATAGCAGGCGGGTTTTGCAGGAACAACTTCATCCCGCTCACCACACGCGTTTGCTGACGCAATTCTTGGATCACATCATCCGCACTCAATTTGCGTTCGCTCTTAGGTTTGAGGCGAATGATGATGCGACCTACGTTGCTGCCAGCCACACCACCGCCCGCTTGCCCTGCACTGGAGAGCACGGCGGCGACGTTCTCATTCTTGCGGATGATGTCGGTCAGTTGTAATTGCTTGGCCACCAACTCTGTGAACACGATGCCTTCGTCATCCGCCTGTGTGCTCCCCATCAACTGTCCTGTGTCTTGGCGCGGGATGAATCCTTTGGGTACGACCACGAACAGCCACACCGTCACCAGCAAGATGACGCCCGCGATGGTCAGCATGAAACCTCGGTGATGCAAGCTCCATTGCAGGCTGTCGCGATAGCCTGTCTCAACGTAATGGAAGAGTTTGTCGAAACCATCGAACAGACGTCCATGACGATGACTGGGGAGCAAGAAACGGCTACACAACATCGGCGTCAGACTCAACGACAACGCGCCCGAGATCAACACCGCAAGGCCGATAGTGACGGAGAACTCAGTGAACAAGCGCCCCAACACCCCACCCATGAACAAGATAGGCAGGAACACCGCGACCAGCGACAACGTCATGGACAGCACAGTGAAGCCGATCTCCTTGGTGCCGTCGATGGCTGCAGTGAGACGGTCTTTCCCCATCTCCATGTGGCGTGTGATGTTCTCCAGCACCACGATGGCATCGTCCACCACGAAACCTACGGCCAGCGTGAGCGCCATCAACGAGATATTGTTAAGGCTGTAACCCAGCAACTTCATCGCCGCGAACGTACCGATGAGTGAGATGGGCAACACGATGGCAACGATCAACGTGGACGAATAGTTGCGCAAGAAAGCCAACACCACCAATACCACCAACACCACGGCCAACATCAGTGTGAACTCCACATCACGTATGGATTCGCCGATGAACTCGGAGCGGTCGAACAACACTTCCAATTTCGCATCACCCGGCAGTTGTGCGCGCATCTCGGGCAACAAGGCGCGGATGCTCTTCACCACTTCAACGGTGTTCGCACCGGGTTGTCTTTGCACCGCCAGCACAATGGCACGTTCGCCGTTGAACCATGTCGCGGTGCGATTGTTCTCTACGCTGTCTTCAGCGCGCCCGATGTCAGAAAAACGAATGGGCGAACCGTTCGTATAGGCGAGGATGACGGAATTGAAATCGGCAGCATTCTCCAGTTGACCGCTGGCTTTAACGGTGAATTTTTGACTACGTCCGTCCAACGTACCCGAGGGCAGATTACTGTTGGATCTTTGCAGCGCAGACGACACATCCTCGATGCCTAGCTTGCGTTGTGCCAACGCATTCGGATCGAGATACAAGCGCACCGCATATTTCTGCGAACCGTACACCACCATCTGCGCCACGCCGGGCAAGGTAGAGATGCGTTGCGAGATCTGATCGTCGGCAAAAGCGTTGAGCGTGGTGAGAGGTAGGTCTTTGGCTGTCAGCGCCAAAAAGATGATGGGACTATCCGCCGGATTCACCTTGCGCAGCTGCGGTGCGTTGTCCATCTGCGGCGGTAGCGAACGCACCGCTTGAGCGATGGCGGTCTGCACGTCTTGTGAAGCCGCATCGATGTCACGGTCCAGATTGAATTGCAGTGTGATACGCGTTGAGCCCGTCTTGCTCACCGAGGTCATCGAATCCAATCCGGCAATGGTCGAGAACTGGCGCTCCAGCGGGGTGGCGACGGTGGCCGCCATATTGTCCGGGTTGCCGCCTGCCATATTCGCCGTCACCTGGATGGTGGGGAAATCCACATTGGGCAATTCGTTCACTGGCAATTTCAGGAAGGCGAACGTGCCGAACAGCGTCACCGCGCTGACCAGCACCGTGGTCATCACCGGACGGTCGATGAAGACGCGCCAGAGACTCATGGTTGTTTCACTCCGCTCGCCGCGTCGATATTCGGCTTGGCTTCTTTAGCATCTTTGCTTTCTTTCTTTGCGCCCATCACTTCCACTGCGCCGCCTGCGCGTAAGTTCTTGGGCGGGTTAAGGATCACTTGCTGACCTTCGGTCAGGCCGCTTGCCACCACCACTTGCGCACCCACTTGGCGGGCCACGGTGATGGTCTGCGCTTGCGCTTTTCCATCCGCCATCACATACACGAAAGCGCCGTCTTGGCTGGGTTGTACGGCTGTCTCGGGGATCACCAGCGCGTCTTGTTGTACGTCTAGCACCATGCGCAAAGTCACCAACTCACCCGGCCACAAGGCTTCATCTTTGTTGGCGATGCGCGCCTTCATGCGCAACGTGCCCGTCTGGGTATCCACCGCGTTGTCGATGAATGCCAGCGTGCCTGTGGCGATCACCGCATCGCTAGCGTCATGGCGAACTTCCACCGTCATTGGACCTTTACGTTGTCCTTCGCGGATGGCTTGCAGTTGTTGTTGCGGCACGCTGAAGTTCGCCGTCAGCGCTTGAGTCGCGTTGATGGTCACCAAGGGCGTGGTCGAAGCCGCACTTACCAGATTGCCTGGCTTCACGCTCACCATGCCCGCACGACCTGTGATGGGCGAGGTGATGCGGGTGTTACCGAGTTGCAGCTGCATGGATCTCAACGCAGCTTGGTTGGCCTGTACCGTGGCAAGCGCGACTTGTTCTTGTGCAGCGGCTTGCGCGTATTCCTGCTGTGTCACATATTCTTTGGCGACCAAGGATTGCAAGCGACGAGCTTGTGCGGACGCTTCCGTCAACGCTGCTTGGTCACGCGCCAGATTGGCGCGGGCTTTATCGACTTCCGCTTGTTGTGAACCCGCATCGAACTGGAACAACACTTGACCCGCCTTGACCATATCCCCTTCGCGAAAATCGATATTCTTCAGCACACCACTCACTTCCGCGCGTATCGCCACGCTCTGTTCCGCCTCCACCGTTGCCACTGCATCCAACACATAAGGCATGGCTTGTGTCTCCACCGTCGCTACCCGCACCGGGATCGCTTTCGCACCACGCGGTGCGCCTGCGCCCTCCATCCCTTCCATTGTTGGTTTGGTGTAGAACCAGATCGCCACACCAGCGGCGATCAGGATGAAAAGAGTAAGGATGATTTTTTTCATTGGGGTGTGGACTCCGACGCAAAGCTACCGATCGCATTGTTCAAACGAGACAAGCTGGAATACCAACCCATCTCCGCCTGTATCACTTCCATCTTTGAATTCGCCTCACTGGCGAAGGCAGTCAGCAGGTCAGGCAGGTTGCCTACGCCCGCTTTGTAACGCGCTTCGGCCACTTCGCGGGATTGCGCAGCACTGCGCATCAACGCCCGCGCGCTGCTGATGGCAGCCTCGGCGGTGTCGAGGTCGTAATACGCTTGCCATACTTCCAACTCCACTTGATGCACCGCTTGGTCACGGTTGGCATCGAGTTGTTCGGCGCGTGCTCGCGCTTGCCGCACCGTGTTTGCAGTGTGGAATCCGCTGAACAAAGGCACACGCAGATTGATGCCTAATGAACTGCTGGTGCTGCCGTTGTAAGGGCCACCGAGTTGGAAGTTGTTGTAAGTCTTGCCGCCACTCAAAGTGAGATCAAGCGAGGGATACCCCTGCGCAGAGGCTGCGTCGATGCTCGCATGTGCGGCGCGCGCTTGCGCTTCGGCGGCACTCAGATCAGGGCGCGCAGACTTTGCTTGCGCGAGATATTGCTCAACGGTGAGGCGCACTTGTTGTGTCGAGAGTGGCACGCCCAGTGGTGCAAGCTCAAGCGGTGTGGTGATGGGCAAACCAACGGCATTGCACAACACACCTTTGAATTTGCTCGCTGCGCCTTGTGCTTGGCGCAATAGCAACTTGCTCTGCGCCAGCAAAGTATCAGCTTGGTACACATTGCCGATGGTCGCCAAGCCCGCTTTGTGCCGCGCATTCACCACGTCCACACTCAATTGAACGGCTTTGAGGGTTTGTTCGCCAGCCGCCACCGTTTGCTGTGCAGCGAGCAGTTGGTAATACGCTTGTTCGACTTGAAAGGCGACGCTCTGCAAAGTGCGATTCTGATTCAGGTTCGCCGCCAACAAGTTGTAGCGCGCCGCCTCCACCGAAGATGAGCGCGCACCGAAATCGAACAAGGTGTAACTCAAGCTGATGTTTGGCGACAAGCGCGTCTGCATATTGCCCGAGATGACACCCGTGCTGCTATTGATGGAAGTCTTGCCACGCGTCAGTGCCACGTTGGCATCCACCGTTGGCCAATACCCCGCCTCCGCGACACCCACCGCAGCCGCCTGCGCATTCGCCATCGCCCATGCCTCACGCGTGAGCGGACTGTTACGCAGGGCGAGGTCGGTGAGTTCAGCGAGAGATAACGGTGCAGCAGATCTCAGCACCAGCGAGGGTTCGGTGACCGCCAATACTTGAGGTGCATGCCACGTCACACCGCGTTGTGATGGCATGGATAGGTGATGATCAAGCATCAATTCACTTCGCGCGATACTCGGCAACAGCACACAGGCGCAGAGGCCGATGACCGTATTCAAGAAGCGCCATTGAGACTGATTAACTGACCATCTTTTCATTCGAGACCTACTCGGTGATGCAGTGAATGTGAACCGCTGATGAAAGCCCAGTGGGCTTGGCTCGCCATTCTACCCATGCCTGCGTGGATTTGATGTTACAGGCAGCTGCATGAACGAGAAACGGCATCACCTGAAGAGGGATGCCAGACAGTCAAGTCGTCGGCCTTTGCTATAATCGCGCCGCCATTCATAAAGAGTTCCCTCCAACGTGACTAAAGTCGATTTCTACACCGGCAGCGAAGACAAGCTGCGCACTGCTTGTCAGCTCAGCCACAAAGCCATGCAGAACGGTCTGCGTGTTTTGTTGCATGTGCCGAACGACGACACCGCAGACAAATTGGACAAGCTGCTGTGGCATTACCCCGCCACGGCTTTCCTGCCGCACTGTCACAGCCACGAAGCCGATGCAGCGACCATGCCCGTGGTCATCGGGCGCGACGAGAACTTCCCACACTCGGAACTACTCATCAGCTTGCATGATGAATGCACCACCTTCTTCAGCCGTTTCGAACGCGTCATCGAGATCGTCGGCAGCGACGACGATGATGCCAAGCTGGGCCGCGCACGCTTCAAGTTCTACAAAGACCGTGGCTACGATGTCGGCCATACCGACTTGGCAAAACTTCGCACATGACGACCGACCACTACCTACCGCAAGACATTCCCGTGCTCACCGAAGTGGTCGGCGAACCGGACTCGGCCGTACCCACACTGACCGAGATCGTGGAAGCCCCCTTCACACCCTCGCTTGATGACACGATAAAGATCGAAGTGGAATCCCTCGCGCCGATCTCCACCGAGTCCGCCGACGTCCTGCTTCCCGAAGAGATGCCTCTCGACATCTCGCCGCAACTGTTAAGCCACCTCGAGACGCACCTTGAGGATGTATTGGCGCAACGCCTGCAACGACGCTTGGCGGATGCCCAACAACAGGTCATCGCAGAGACCCTGGCCGAATTGAAAGCCGAACTGCCCGAGCTCATCCGCAAAGCCCTAGCCACTCCGCAAGATCCCACCTGAAGCGCCCGCAGTCTGCGGGTTGTCTTGATATAATCGCGCCCCTCCAAAGCCGCAAGGCTGATACACACTCCGCACGATCATGACTCAAAAAGAACTCGCAAAAAGTTTCGACCCCAAAGACATCGAAGCACGTTGGTATCCCGAGTGGGAAGCCGCCGGCTACTTCAAGGCAGGTCTCGCCGCCGACAAGGCAGAAGCGTTCTGCATCCAGTTGCCGCCGCCCAACGTCACCGGCACGTTGCACATGGGCCACGGCTTCAACCAGACCTTGATGGATGCGCTCACGCGTTACCACCGCATGCGCGGGGACAACACCCTGTGGCAACCGGGTACCGACCACGCAGGTATCGCCACGCAGATCGTCGTCGAGCGTCAACTCGATGCGCAAGGTGTATCGCGCCACGACCTCGGTCGCGAGAAGTTCATCGAGAAGGTGTGGGAGTGGAAGAAATTCTCTGGCGACACCATCACACGTCAGATGCGCCGCCTCGGCACCTCGCCCGATTGGTCGCGCGAACGTTTCACCATGGACCCCGCACTGAACAAGACCGTCACCGAGACATTCGTGCGCCTGTTCAACGAAGGCCTCATCTATCGCGGAAAACGTCTGGTGAACTGGGACCCGAAACTGCACACCGCAGTGTCCGACCTCGAAGTCGTGCAAGAGGAAGAAGACGGTTTCATGTATCACATCCGTTATCCGCTGGCTGATGGCAGCGGTCACCTCACGGTCGCCACCACTCGCCCCGAGACCATGATGGGCGACGTCGCCGTGATGGTGCATCCAGAAGACGAGCGCTACAAACACCTCATCGGCAAACAAGTCACGCTGCCTCTGTGCGACCGCACTATCCCCATCATCGCGGATGAATATGTCGATAAAGAATTCGGCACGGGCGTGGTCAAGGTCACGCCTGCGCATGACTTCAACGACTACGCCGTCGGTCAGCGTCACAAGCTAGAGATGATCTCCATCCTCACGCTGGATGCGAAGATCAACGAGAACGCGCCCAAGCAATACCAAGGTATGGATAGATTCGCCGCACGCAAACAGATCGTTGCCGATCTGGAGACAGCAGGCGTATTCGACAAAGCCGAGAAACACAAACTCAAAGTGCCGCGCGGCGACCGCACCGGCGTGGTCATCGAACCGATGCTCACCGACCAATGGTTCGTCGCCATGAGCAAGCCCAGCGACAACGGCAAGAGCATCACCGAACAAGCGTTGGAATGTGTGAGCTCCGGCGAGATCAAGTTCCATCCTGAGAACTGGGTGAACACCTACAACCAGTGGCTCAACAACATCCAAGACTGGTGCATCTCGCGCCAACTGTGGTGGGGTCATCAGATCCCCGCGTGGTACGGCGTGAACGGCGAAGTGTTCGTTGCGCATGACGCAGACGAAGCGCGCAAGCTGGCCGACAAGGCAGGCTACGCCGGACAACTCGACCGCGACAACGACGTACTCGACACTTGGTTCTCATCCGCGCTGTGGCCGTTCTCCACACTGGATTGGGACATGAGCAAACCATTCGATGCGCAGAACGAGTTCGTGCAGAAATATCTGCCCTCTACCGTTCTTGTCACTGGCTTCGACATCATCTTCTTCTGGGTGGCGCGCATGGTGATGATGACCAAGCACATCACCGGCAAGATCCCGTTCAAAGACGTGTACGTGCACGGCCTCATCCGCGACGCGGAAGGTCAGAAGATGTCCAAGTCCAAGGGCAACGTGCTCGACCCTATCGATCTCATCGACGGTATCGGCATCGAAGAGTTGGTGAAGAAACGCACCACTGGGTTGATGAACCCGAAAGACGCCGAGAAGATCGAGAAGCGCACGCGCAAAGAATTCCCTGAAGGCATCACCGCTTTCGGCACCGATGCATTGCGCTTCACCTTCGCTTCGCTCGCCTCACCCGGTCGCGACATCAAGTTCGACATGCAACGCTGCGAAGGCTATCGCAACTTCTGCAACAAGCTATGGAACGCCACACGCTTCGTGCTGATGAATTGTGAAGGCAAGGACGTAGGACAAGACGAATCGCTGGCACTGGAATTCTCTGCCGCCGACAAGTGGATGATCAGCTTGCTACAACAGACTGAAGCTGAGATGGCGAACAACTTCGCCGACTACCGTTTCGACATGGCCGCACGTGCGGTGTACGAACTGGTGTGGAACACTTACTGCGACTGGTACGTGGAACTGGCGAAGGTACAGATCGCCAACGGTAACGACGCACAACAACGCGCCACTCGCCGCACGCTGGTGCGCGTGCTGGAAACCATTCTGCGCTTGGCACACCCCATCATCCCTTTCATCACGGAAGAGTTGTGGCAATCCGTCGCACCCATGGCGAATGCAAAAGGCAGCAGCATCATGCTGCAAGCCTATCCAAAATCAGACGACGGCAAGATCGACGATGCCGCTATCGCTCAGATCGGTTTGCTACAAGAACTCATCACCGCATGCCGCAGCTTGCGTAGCGAGATGAACCTGTCGCCCGCCGCACGTGTGCCACTCATCGCCGCTGGTGATGCGACGGTGCTGAACGCACTCGCGCCTTACATCAGCAGCCTTGCCAAGTTGAGCGAAGTGAACGTGGTGGCTGAGTTACCAGAAGGCGACGCACCCGTTTCCATCGTCGGCAATTTCAAACTGATGCTGAAGGTGGAGATCGACGTGGCTGCCGAGCGCGTGCGTCTGGATAAAGAGATCGATCGTTTGACCAACGAAGTCACCAAGACACAAGCCAAGCTAGGCAATGAGAGCTTCGTCGCTCGTGCGCCCGCAGCCGTGGTGGAGCAAGAGAAGAAACGCATGGAAGACTTCGGCGCGACACTGGTGCAGTTGCAGGCACAACGCAAGAAGTTAGGCTAAGGAGGTAGATCATGCTGCACGAATTCCTAGTTGAAGTCATCGCCTACATCGTGCCGCTCACCGAGCTACTCGGTGCTGCAGTGGTCACCTGGGGAAGCGTGCATGGACTGGTTCTGTTGGTGCGCAGGGCATGGCGCTATTTCCAAAACCTAGCGCTGGAAGAATCTCTGCGCGATATTCGCATCGCTATCGGAGAGAAGATGGCACTCGGCCTAGACTTCTTCTTGGCGGGTGACATCATCGGCACCATCGTCATCCCCAGCCAAGAATCACTGATGATCTTGGGCGGGATCGTGGTGATACGAACCGTGATGGCTTACTTCCTCGCGCAAGAGATCGAGAAAAAGAACGCTTCGGAGTGAAGCTGACTAGCGGCGACGAATATGGAAGATGAACTCGTCGCCCTTTTCTTCTGACGACAACAACTCATTCCCTGTCTTACTGCAGAAATCCAAAAAGTCTTTGGGCGAGCCTTTGTCTGTCGCCACCAGTTTCAATACCTGACCACTCGTCATCGGCGACAGCGCTTTCTTAGCTCGCAGGATAGGCAGTGGACACGCCAACTGCCGCACATCCAACTCCACATCGAACGCCATCTCGCTCATGCGACGACCTCGCCACCGGAGTGATACCAAGCAGTGATGCCCCCTTGCAGATTGGCCGCGCCACGCAAGCCTTGAGCTGATGCGAACGCGGCTGCCTGCGCGGAACGTCCGCCCATCTGGCAATAGAACACGGTGGTCTTCTGCGCATCCAGTTCGCTCAGGCGCAACGGCAACAGATGCAATGGCAAACTGATCGCCCCTTTGATGCGACCACGCGCGATCTCTGCATCGGTGCGCACGTCCACCAATTGCACGTTGCCGCTGGCGATGAGGTCGGGTAATTCAGCTGCGGTGATGTTCTTAAAATCTGACACTTCTACTTCTCCAATTACTAGGTTGATTATTGATCATTGTTCGTCGCCGTGATCGCTGAGCAGACGTGAGATGCGCGTATTGGCTACGCTCAAGCGCCTCACCAACATGCGCAAGAACGCCTCGGCGAATTGGAAGCGGCAGTTGGCTGTCGCCAGTGCCAACACTTCCGGGTCGATCTCGATGAGCTTCACATCGGTCTTGGCGAACACATCGGTCGTGCGCTTCGCATCCTTACCACTCAGGTGCGCCATCTCGCCGAAGCAATCACCTTTGTGCAACAGGCTCAACAACCTGCCCTGCTTCACGATGCGCACCGAACCTTTTGCCACGATGAAGAACTTCTGCCCCGGCTCGCCCTCGCCGATGATCTTCTCTTCCTTGGGTACTTTGCGCCATTCGCTGATGCGCAACACTTCCCACAACTCCACATCGCTGAAGTCGGTGAAGAACGGCAATGCACGCACGGTATCGAACTTCTCGGTATCGAATATCTGTTCCTGCTGCGGCACTTCGTAACTGATGAACGACACCAGATCGCGTGCGAACTCGTCCCACGATTGATAACGATGCGCCACATCCTTGCACATGGCGCGCTGCACGATGGCATCCAACGCGGGCGGTATCTCAGGACGGAACGTGCTGGCAGCGGGTGGCTCGATGTTCATGATCTGGTAGATCATGCTGTAGTTGTTGGCGGCCTCGAACGGTAGCTTGCCGGTGAGCATGCGATACATCGTCACCCCCAGCGAATAGATATCCGTCTGGTGCGACAGTGTCTGTTCTTTGATCTGCTCGGGCGACATGTACGCCGGCGAACCCACACCGCTCACCTGCGTGGTCTGCTGGTTCTCCAACATCGCCGCGCCGAAGTCGGAGATCTTGATGTCGCTCTCGCCTTTGATGAGGATGTTGGCAGGCTTGATGTCGCGATGGATGACGCCCTGATACTGCGCATACTCTAACGCCTTACAACACTTGTAGATGATCTCGGCGATGCGCCCCAGCGACAACAGATGGTCCACCTCGGCGTAACGTTCCAGCGTCTCGCCCTCGACGTATTCCATCACCATGTAATTCTGTTCGCCCTCCATCACCGCATCGAATATCTTCACGATATGCGGATGCGAGAGCTTGCCCGCGAGCGACGCCTCGGTGAGCAACAGCTTGCGGAAGGCTTTACCGCTGCCCGAGTTCTGCATCACCGTCGGATTGAACAGCTTGAGCGCCACCTGCTGGCCATTGAACGAGTCGAGCGCCAAGTACACGGTGCTGGTCGCACCATGTCCGAGTTCTTTCACGATCTGATATTTGCCGATGGGATCCATGCAAGTCTTTGCTTTACAAGGCCGACATTCTGCGGGTTTGAGCCACCTCTGTCCAGTTTGGGTGCGCTCAAAGGAACCTAAACCAGCGGGTGTTATCATAGCCGCCATGCGAAAAATATCCCTAGCTCTACTCCTGCTTCTCCCCCTGCAACTCAACGCGGACGGCCTGCCCGATCTGGGCGACGTGTCGCAGACCATGGTGTCACCACAGATGGAACGCCAGATCGGCGAGCAGAGTATGTTCCGCATCCGCGCCAGTGAGAGCTATCTGGACGACCCCGAGATCACCGATTATCTGAACGCCTTGGGCGGACGCTTGGTCGCGAACAGTAGCGAGCCCAGCCAACCTTTCGAGTTCTTCGTCATCAACGACAACGCCGTGAACGCCTTCGCCCTGCCCGGCGGATTCATCGGTGTGAACACCGGCCTCATCCTGCTCTCGCAGAGTGAATCCGAACTCGCTTCTGTGTTGAGCCACGAGATATCGCACGTCACCCAACACCACTTGGCACGCATGGTATCGGGACAGAAATACGATTCCCTCGCCGCCATGGCCACCATGGCTATCGCCATCCTTGCCGCGCGTGACAACCCGCAAGCCGCCAGCGCCGCCATCGTGGGCGCACAAGGCGGCATGATGCAACGCCAACTCGACTTCACCCGCGAACACGAGAAAGAAGCAGACCGCATCGGCCTTGGCATCTTGGAAAAAAGCGGCTTCGACACACGCGGCATGCCGCTCTTCTTCGAACGTCTGCAAAAAGCCACACAGCTACTTGAAGGCGACACCCCCACCTACCTGCGCACCCACCCGCTCACCACCGAACGGGTGGCCGACGTGGGCGGCCGTGTGCAGCAGATCCCTTTCAAACTCGTACCCGACAGCCTCGAATTCCAACTGATGCGCGCCCGAGTGCATGCCCTGCAAAAGACACCGCGTGATGCCGTCGCCTTCTTTAACGGCGCATTGGGCGAACAACGTTTTGGCAACCCTGTCGCGCAACGTTACGGCTTGGTCATCTCACTGATGCGCGACAAACAAGACGCACTCGCCATCCAAGAATTCCAAACGCTATACAAGAGCGCACCGCACAACGCCACCATCGAGACACTAGCTGGGCAGATCAAGCGTCTGGATAAGAATGACAAAGACATCCCCACCTTCTATCGCAAAGCGTTGAAACAATTCCCACGTCATCGCGCACTCATCTACGACTACGCCGAGTTGATGCTGGAAGAGAAACAATATGTGAACGCGCTGAAACTGCTGGACTACGAAGTGCTGCTCAACGGCAACGATCCCAAGCTGTACGAGATGCAAGCGCGCGCCTACGGCCCACTAGGCCGCCATCAAGAAGAGCACCACGTGTTGTCTTATTACCAGATACTGCACGGCAACCTGCGCGGTGCCATCGAACAACTTGAACTCGCTAAACGCTCGGGCACCGACTACTACCAACTCTCCACCATCGAGACCGAGTTGAAACAGTACCGCGAGATCATCGAAGCACAACGCAGCAAGAAGAAATAAAACACACCATGACCGAAGAACGCTTAGAGAACATCGAAACTAAACTCAGCTTCCAAGAAGACCTGGTGGAAGAACTGAACAAGACCGTGTATCAGCAACAACAAAAGATCGAACGACTGGAAGCCATGTGCCAATCACTCGCGCAACATGTGCAGTCACTCTCAGCAGCAAGGAATGATGGCGGTATGCTGACGAACGAGAGGCCACCGCATTATTGATTTAAAGTTGCCTCGCCAGAAACAGAAAAGCCGCGCATCACTGCGCGGCTTTTGCTTGTAGAGTTTCAAGCAGGCCTAGCTGCTTGCACCTTCGCCCTGATACAAATAACGCTGAAAGCCCGAGAACAAATTGCGAATCGCGGCGATGTCACCGCCTAGGTCTGCCACGCCATCAGGAATTGAGTCGTGGTATTTCAGACGGAGTAGCTTGGTGAGTTTTTCCTGCTCTAATTCTTCCACGCCTTCTTTCACGTAATGCGCCAGCACAAAATCGAGGAAGGTTTGCTGCTTGTCGTTGAAGCGTTGATGCACAGCCTTGTGTGCCACCTCGGCGCGTGCTTCGCGAGTGATAGGCTCCATAGCAAACGCCACGTGTGCCAACACATCAAACAAGTCACTCTTCTCGGCATCAATGATTTTCTGCATCTCGAAAAGTTGGTCTTTGCCGAAACCTTTTTCCGCCAGGCCTTCCAGTAATTTCTTGCGCGTATCCGGCGAACTCCACAGGGCACGCAACTCGTCTTCGTCCTTGAAAAACTCCGGCAACTGCCCGAATAGCACCGTCAAGAACTCAGTCGCAGAGATCGGCTTGCCATCCGGGCCCCAGAATGTCGTCACCGAAATATGCTGAAGGGTGCGCTCTTTGCCGTCGCGCAACTTCACGCGCACTTTGGGTTTGCTTTCGTATTCTGGGCGGGGTTGTTTGGCTACGGGCGGCGTTCGGGGTGTGATCGGCAGGAAGACCGCGTCACCGCCATCACTCACCTCCGCATCACCATCCCAATCATTATCGTTGAACAACTGATGCGCCTTCACGAAATCGTAAATCGTGAAGTAGTCTTTGCCGTCGTACAGCCGCGTACCGCGTCCGATGATCTGCTTGAACTCGATCATCGAATTGATCGGCCGCATCAGCACAATGTTGCGCACGTTGCGCGCATCCACTCCCGTCGAAAGTTTCTGCGAGGTGGTGAGAACAGTCGGGATGCTCTTCTCGTTATCCTGAAACTCGCGCAGATATTGCTCACCGCGCTCGCCATCGTTTGCCGTGACGCGCACGCAATAGTTAGGATCGGCGCTATCTGTTTTGGCTTGGTTGATCAAATCGCGTACCAATGCCGCATGCGCCTGATTGGCACAGAACACCAGTGTCTTTTCACGCTGATTGATCGCCTCCATGAACAGTTTTACGCGATAACGTTCGCGCGCTTCGATCTCGATGCTGCGATTGAAATCCTTTTCCTCGTACAGCTTTCCCGCCTCGATCTCGCCCTCGATCAAATTGTCATCCGAGGTATAGCGGTATTCGTCCAGCGTGGTGGCGTATTGCTTCACGCGAAACGGCGTGAGGAAGCCGTCGTTGATACCTTCCTTCAGCGAATACACATACACCGGCTCGCCGAAATACTCGTAGGTATTCACGTTATCTTTGCGCTTCGGCGTGGCGGTCAGGCCAAGCTGCACCGCAGGCGCGAAGTATTCAAGAATGCCGCGCCAGGTGCTTTCGTCGTTCGCGCCACCACGGTGGCACTCGTCAATGATGATGAAATCGAAAAAGTCCGGCGGATACTCACCAAAGTAAGGCGAAGGATGACCATCTTTCGGCGGCCCCGACATAAAGGTTTGGAAGATCGTAAAGAACACACTCCCATTCTTCGGCACGCGCCCCTTCTTACGAATGTCGTCCGGCGCAATGCGCACCAGCGCATCTTCGGGAAAGGCAGAGAACGAGTTGTAGGCTTGATCAGCCAGGATGTTGCGATCCGCAAGGAACAGAATGCGCGGCTGGCGCGCCGCATCGCGCTTCAAGTTCCAGCGAGACTTGAACAGCTTCCACGCCAATTGAAACGCGATGAACGTCTTGCCCGTCCCCGTCGCCAGCGTCAGCAAGATGCGCTGCCGGTTATCGGCAATCGCTTCCAGCACATTATTGATCGCACTGTCCTGGTAGTAGCGCGAGCCCCACATGCCGCCTTTGTCCTCGAACGGCACTGCAGCAAAACGCTCGCGCCAGTCGTTCGCCTCGGCAAAGGTCAGGTTCCACAATTCTTGCGGCGGAGGATAAGCCTCGACTTCCGCTTCCGCCCCGCTTTGCATATCCACGCCGTAGATGCGCAAGCCGTTCGTGGCATAGGTGAAACGTGAACCGATCTTGCCTGCGTACTGCTTCGCCTGCGCCAAGCCCTCGGTGTAAGGCAAGTCGCGGCGTTTCGCCTCCACCACTGCCAGCTTGTGATTGCGATACACCAACACATAGTCGGCGATCTCCGGTTTGCTGCGTTGCCCTGCGCCCTGCAAGCGCCCCTCGGTGATGCGATATTCACGCATCACTCGGCTGCCCTCCACCACGCCCCAGCCTGCGGCTTTCAGCGCGGGCTCGATGTGTTCGGCGCGGGTTTCGGCTTCGTTCATAGCATCAATATAAATTGGGAAATCAAAACCCGATCAAGAAATGTTCAGCGAACCGAAAAAGCGTAACTTCATGTATTTCAGTAAGTAATTTAATCATGACAAACCGGCAGCCCCCGTGCGATCAAAACCCAATTAAGAAACCTACGCCCAAGTCTGCACAAAGCCAGCCAAGGTCACAGGCCATTACGGTGACGTCACCGTAATGGTTTTCCACCCTAGCGAAAGACCGCACCGGAAGTCTTGATGTACTCAATGAAATTGATGCACGGAACAGAAACCGTCGGCATCACACACACGGCAGGTATTTTCCTCTTTGAAATAACTTGGGGCAGATTGGTTTGACGTTCTTCATCAGAAACCAATTCTGCCCCATGTTGCCGTGCCGTCGCGATAATCAGGATGTCGTTTTCGCCGACGCCTTTGGGATGGTAGTTGTCATCCACAATACCTAGCAGCCCTTTGATGCGCTTGGCGTCCTGCAAGATAGCGTTATTTATTTCCAGCCGTTCAAGGTCGATGTCTTTCAGCCATTCTCCGCAATCCGGCGCTTTGTGGTTCACCTCATCAAACGCAACACTCGGCATCACCAGCTGCTTCGATTCAATTTGACCCGCCATCCATTCCCACAAGCCGGGAAACTGCCCTATCGGGTAGTTATCCCACGCATAGATCATGGAAGACGCATCAAACACCCGCATAGTAACGTTCCAACAGGTGCAGGTCTTTAATCTTCAGGTTGTCGAGATAGCCGCTCGCCTTAGCTAATGTGATGTGTCGTGCATAGAGGGAATCCAGCACCGTACGCACAAACGTATCGCCGAATATATGCCGAGGCTCCCTATTACGATACGCTCTGCTGCCCCCGCCTTCCTCAATGATCGGCACCTGGGCAACCCACTGACGGTACGCTTCATATCTGCCTTGCGGTAATCGTCCGGCATCCAGCAAGCGGCGCAAAATCATTTCGCCGCTAACGCCCCAATCCTTGCGCTGATGTCCAAGCCAGTGATCGTATTGAGAAACATCATCGGGTCGCTCGGCATCGTTAATACCGGCCAGGAAGGAATCCGGCACCAGCAGATACCCGGCAAACGCATTCGCCTCGCGCTCATGCCCGCGATGGGATTCCATATCCCGTTCATCATCAATGGAACTGGTCTTATGCAACAGCACATGCCCTAGTTCATGCATGAGAGTGAAAGACTGCCGGGTATCCCAGTCCTGCTTCTTGACGACGATTACCGGACAATTTTCGTCGTATAGGGAGAATCCGAGAATTGGATTGTTTTTGGCGATCTGCCATTTGCCCGCATAGCCATTACTGCGGAACACCAGCACACCGCGAGACTCCAGCGCATCGCGATAAGAGTCGAAACTATTCAGTTCGCCCAGCCCAAGCCATTGCCGCGCAATGCGTGCGGCCTCCTGCAAATTGTCAGCAGGCAACTCTGGCGGCACGAAACGGGGTCGATCAGCATCATCAAGGTCTTCACGCAAGCTTAAGTACACCTCGCGCTGTCGCTCGACTCGCTCGATCAATGCCTTGAGATTGGCAGACAGCTCCGGTTTCTGATTCGCCAGCGTGCGGAATTGCGGAGAATGCACCTGCGCCTCATCCACCGGCCCATCCTCAAGGAAGAACAGCACCCCCCTGCCGAAATGATCCGCGACCTTGCGCAACTGGTTAAACGTCATGCCATCCTTGCCCGCCATGACATGCTCCATGGTGGCCGCAGCAATGCCCGTTTCAGCCGCAAGCTGATCCGGCGTAATGCCGAGATCGGCACAACACCAGGCGATACGAGCAGGATTGATAGACTGAATGCGTTCCATGCGGGTCATTATAGCCGAGCAATCCCGCCCGCTATAGCGCCCCGCTGAACGCCTGATGCAGCAGCGACTTCTTCAGTTCGTCGAGGGCGGCGAGCTTGCGCTGGTAGAGGGATTCGAGGCGTTGGGTTTCTGCAACCAGCTCATCAAGTTGATTGACGACTCGATCTTGCACAACAATTCCTGGGATTGGTATCTGTGCAGAAAGAATATCGCCTTTGCTGATATTAATCTGCAAACCGCCCGCCCCCTTGCTCTTGTAATACTGCTTTATCAATGGGCTAGCGAGGAAGTATCTCAAGTAGGGCACACGCACACTTTCAGAAAATCCAAACAATTTACCGACTCGCTGATTCATCAGAAAGTTTCTGCCGTTCAAATTGCTGACCAAAGTAGGGACACCAAGAATCTTTGGATCTCCCGCCATGTCGGTCATGGCAATAATCAAATCACCCTCTTTCAACAAAAACGAGGCATATTCCTTTGCGTACGAATCAGGAAGAAATCTTTGATTGTGCTCTGAATCGAAACTTCCTCCCGGTCGGATACTGCTCATTCGAATGTTTAGCGTGTTTGAAGATTCAATGTAATCGCCTGACTTAAACGCGTAGCCATTCTGAAGATCACAAACTGCATTGAGAGGCTTCTCCACCCATCCCTCGCCGCGCTGGGTGAAGACGGATTGCAGGTGGCTTTCGAACAGGGCGCGGGCGTTTTGCAGGTTCTGTTCGGCGGTGGCTTTGGCGGTGGCGATGCCGTCAAACGCTGCGTCGAGAATGCCGACGATGCGCTGCTGTTCCGGGAGCGGTGGAACGGGAACAAGTATCGCCTTTAGGTTGCGCAAAATTATCCGTCGAATTGCCACGCCAGTCTTCTTTCCAATCGCCTCATCCAAAAATGCTGGCGACTTCAATACATACTTAAGGAAAGCAGAATCGATTTGATTATTGTCTGGCCGCAATATCGCTAGTGAGGATAAAACAACGAAGTTCGTTTCGTAATCGACGAGAGCAACCTTGCCAACTGTGCCGTCTTTGGAAAAGAGGACGTCTCCTTTATTGGGTTTGCAACCATTCTTCAGAAGCTGATTAAAGTCGTCAGCACTTACGAACTTGCAGTTATCAAAATCGATCTGATCGTTCTCGATGTCTCGAACAGTGATATATGGGAATCCAGAATCTGCTGTTTTAGGAGAAAAGTGACTGCCATCAGTAATCTGACGGCAAATACTCTCTAACGTTACTGTCTTCCAATTACTCTTCACAACAACGCCCTGATATTCCCCAACACTTCCGCACTCTGCGCATCCAGCGCGGCGATCTCGTCCATGATGTCCTGCGGGCTGCGATACACCACGGCCTCGCCGCCGTCTGGATTCTTCACCGACAGGTCGTAGGTGTCGGGTGCTATGCTCGCCGCATCCACGCTCCAGCTTTTGGGCGAGTCGGCGCAGGTCTTCTGCAATTCGACAAATTCGGCGAGGTCGGCATCGTTGAGCGGGTTGGTCTTGCCCATGTTGCGGCCGGGTTCGAGCTGGTAGTACCAGACCTTTCTGGTTGGTGCGCCTTTCTCGAAAAACAGCACGACGGTCTTCACGCCCGCG
>JBGSWB010000230.1:0-22183 GCA_041752675.1 Sideroxydans sp.
AAGACGAGCAACATCCCAGGGCTCTACTTCAGCGCACCCATCGAACACGGTGGTCGCACCGTCGGCGTGGTGGCCGTCAAGATCAACTTGCCTGCGCAACCTCATTGGGTCAATCCAGCTGGCGTATTCCTAAGCGATGCCAACGGTGTGATCATCCTGGCGCATGACAAGACATTGGAGATGCGTTCACTTCCGGGATCGACCGTCAGCCAGCTCACGGATGAACAGCGACTTTCGATCTATAAACGCAGCGAACTCCCGACCGTCGCTCTCACCGCGTGGTCGCACGCATCTCTTCTTCCTTTATATTCTCTAGATGATGGGCAATTGCCGCTCCTGTGGACCCAAAAGAAGATAGAGCGGGAATCACTCGGCCTACACGTGCTTGAACCTGCCCCAGAGCTCGTCGAACTCGCACAGCACCGCATCGATCAATTCGCATTCCTAGTCTTCATGGGTGCGGCTGTCATGCTTCTGATCTCAGGACGTATCGCTTTCATGCGCGAACACCAACGCGACCAAAAACATCTCAAGGAAAGCGAACAGCGCTACCACTTCCTGTTCGATAACAACCCGATGCCGATGTTCGTGTTCGCCGAAGATTCGCTCAGATTCATCGAAGTGAACGACCGCGCGATAGCGCATTACGGCTATTCGCGTGAAGAATTCAACCGGATGTCATTGACCGACATCCGTCCGCAAGAAGACATCCCTATCCTCAAGCAAGTGTTAAAGACCTCCCCTTCTGGCGTCGTCGAAGTCGAAGCCAGACATCTGAAGAAAGATGGAGAGGTGATCGACGTATCGATCAGCACCATGCCGATGAGGTACGACGGGGTGATCGCAAGGATCGCGCTCATCCAAGACATCACCCTGCGCAAAAGGGCTGAGGCCGGCATACATCAGCAGTTGATCTTCTCTCGCGCCTTGAACGACATCGCCAAAGGTGTCGTCGAGCAGGACACCCCTTCTTCCATCCTTGAGAGCGCGGTTCATGTCATCAGCGAGACCTTGGGGACCGATCGCGCATTGATCTACGACGTATCTTTCAGCAAACATCAAGCCATCGGCATGACCGAATGGCTGAATCCACGACACCCCGAGATCTCGCCTACCAAAGCCGACTACCCTCTCGACATCTTCCTCGATGGTGCGCGCGCGATACGCCAATCAAGACATTGGCTCGTCAGTCAC
The DNA here is from genome assembly GCA_041752675.1 of Sideroxydans sp. Classification (GTDB taxonomy): domain Bacteria; phylum Pseudomonadota; class Gammaproteobacteria; order Burkholderiales; family Gallionellaceae; genus Sideroxyarcus. Next base: position 1,195 of record JBGSWB010000230.1, read on the forward strand.
AGCGACGATGTCTGCGAGCATCTGTTGCATGATGGGTCTGGAGACCTATTGCACGATCAGATGAAGATACGCAGCCTGCTGTTGTATCCCGTCTCTTTCCGTGAGGATGGTTACTATCTGCTTACGCTGAACCATATCTATTCGCATAAGGAATGGTCATCTGCAGAGATCGACTTCTTGGACTCAGTGAGCCAACTCGTGAGCGTCGCCATCGAGAAGATCCGCCTGTTGACGGAACATGACATTGCCACGAACAGCCTACGCATCGCAGCGACTGCTTTCGAATCGCAAGAAGGGATGATCATCACGGATGCGGACAACCTCATCTTGCGGGTGAACAGTGCTTTCACCAGGATCACCGGATACGCAGCCGAAGAGGTCATCGGCAAGAACCCTCGCATCGTCAGCTCAGGGCGTCACGGCAAGGACTTCTATGCCGAGATGTGGGACAGCATCAATACCACAGGAGAGTGGGAAGGTGAGGTGTGGAACCGTCGCAAGAACGGCGAGATATTCCCAGAGTATCTGACGATCGCTACTGTCAAAGATAGCGCTGGCAACGTCACCAACCACGTCGGCTCGCTGTCAGACATCACGCTACGCAAGGAAGCGGAAGAAGAGATACGCAACCTAGCCTTCTTCGACCCACTCACACGACTCCCCAATCGACGCTTGCTGCTGGATAGGTTGCAACAAGCTTGGGCCTCGAGTGCGCGTAGCGGGCGTGAAGGCGCTCTGCTGTTCATCGATCTAGATAACTTCAAGACACTCAACGACACACTCGGTCACGACATCGGCGACCTGCTGTTACAACAAGTCGCGCAGCGACTCCTACCTTGCGTGCGTGAGAACGACACCGTCGCCCGACTCGGCGGGGATGAATTCGTGGTGATGCTGGAAGATCTGAGTGAAGACAGGCTTGAGGCAGCAGCGCAGACCGAAGCGGTAGGAGAGAAGATACTTGCCACACTCAATCAGGCTTACCAACTTGCGGGGCATGAATATCGCAACACGCCCAGTATCGGCGCCACACTGTTCCACGACCATCAACAAGCGACCGAAGATCTGTTCAAGCATGCCGACATCGCCATGTACCAGGCGAAGAAGGCGGGCAAGAACACGATACGTTTCTTCGATCCACAGATGCAGGATGCCATCAACAGTCGCGCTTTGCTGGAACACGATCTACGCATAGGTCTGGAGAAACATCAGTTCCACTTGTATTACCAGATACAGGTGGACGATCAGCGCCGACCGCTGGGAGCAGAGTCCCTCATCCGCTGGATACATCCGGTCCACGGACTGATACCGCCGTCCCACTTCATTCCATTGGCGGAAGAGACCGGGTTGATCCTGCCGTTAGGACACTGGGTATTGCAGACCGCTTGTGCCCAACTCAAAGCATGGCAGGCTGATATCTCCACGCGCAACCTGTTGCTGGCGGTCAACGTGAGCGCCAAACAGTTCCGTCAGGAAGATTTCGTCGGCCAAGTGAAGACACTCGTTCAAGAGAGCGGCATCGATCCGACCTTACTCAAGCTCGAGCTGACCGAGAGCATGTTGCAGGACAACATCAAAGAGACCATCGCGACCATGATTGAGCTGAAGAAGTTCGGTGTGCAATTCTCCTTGGACGATTTCGGTACAGGCTACTCGTCACTGCAATATCTCAAGCAGTTACCGCTGGACCAACTCAAGATCGACCAATCCTTCGTGCGCGACATCGCAGACGACAGCAGCGATCGAGCCATCGTACGCACCATCATCGCGATGGCGCAGGAACTCAGCTTGGACGTCATCGCAGAGGGAGTGGAGACGGAAGCACAACGTGCACCGCTGTTGCGCAAAGGCTGCGTGCACTATCAAGGTTATCTCTTCGGCAAGCCTGTACCGATCGAAGAGTTCAACCAATTGTTGCGCCAGTTATGAACACGTGATGCAGGCCGTAGCCTGCGTCACCCCTCCGGTATAATCCGCGCGCCATGTCACCACTTCCCTCAGCACTCGAACTCCTAGCCCCCGCCAAGACCGCCGCCATCGGTCGCGAAGCCATCCTGCACGGTGCGGACGCGGTCTACATCGGAGGCCCTTCGTTCGGTGCCCGTGAAAAAGCCGGCAACTCGATAGCAGACCTCACCGAGTTAGTTGAATTCGCACATCGTTTCCGCGCCAAGATATTCGTCACCCTCAACACCATCTTGCACGATGCTGAGCTGGAGTCGGCACGCAAGCTGGCGTGGGATTGTTACGACACAGGGGTGGATGCACTCATCGTGCAGGACATGGGTCTGTTGCAACTCGATCTGCCTCCCATCGATCTGCATGCCTCTACCCAGTGCGACATCCGCACACCGGAGAAGGCGCGTTTTCTTGCCGATGTCGGTTTCTCGCAACTGGTACTCGCGCGTGAGCTCACCCTGCAAGAGATCGCCAAGGTGCGTGCTGCCGTGCCGAACGACACTATCATCGAACACTTCATCCACGGCGCTTTGTGTGTCGCCTATTCCGGTCAATGCAACATCAGTCACGCACACACGGGACGTAGTGCGAATCGTGGCGATTGCTCGCAAGCCTGTCGTCTGTCCTACACACTGGAAGATAACAAAGGTCAGGTCGTCGCCTTCGAGAAGCATCTACTGTCGGTGAAGGACAACAACCAGAGCGACAACCTGCGCGCGCTCATCGATGCCGGTGTGCGCAGTTTCAAGATCGAAGGGCGCTATAAAGAAGCAGCTTATGTGAAGAACATCACAGGCCACTATCGCCAATTGCTCGATGAGATATTGAACGAGCGTCCCGAGTTACACGCTTCTTCCAGCGGCAAGACAAAGTTGCTGTTCACCCCCAACCCGGACAAGACCTTCCATCGCGGCGCGACGGACTACTTCTCGCAAGGTCGCAAAGCAGACATCGGCGCATTCGACACGCCCACCTTCGTCGGACTGGAGTTAGGTTGCGTGACCAAGGTCGGCGACAAATGGTTCGAGATGGAAGCTAACGAAGAACTCGCCAACAGCGACGGCCTGAACTACCTCCACAAGCGCGAAGTCATCGGTCTGCAAGCGAACGTGGTGGAACGCAAAGGAAGCGTGTGGCGCGTATTCCCCAACGAAGCGATGCACACCTTGGTCGGCTTGCGTGTCGGCCTCACCATCAGCCGCAATCGCGACCATGCTTGGGAGCAAGCGCTCAATAAAAAGTCATCCGAGCGGCGCATCAGTCTCTATGCAACCTTTGCTGAAACCGCAGAAGGTTTTGCGCTGACCTTGCAAGATGAAGACGGTATCAGCGTCACCACAGCAGCGGCTTTCGACAAGCAGCCCGCGAAGAGTCCTGATGAAGCGGAAACCAGTGTGCGCGAACAACTCGCACGTTTCGGCAACACCGATTTCGAGTTGCACGAACTGACCATAGCCTGGAAGCAACCGTGGTTCGTGCCAAGTTCGTTGGCAAATAAACTGCGCCGTGATGCAGTCGAGCAACTGGAAGTGGCACGCCTAGCGGCATACACGCGCCTGCCACGCAAAGCGGCGACCGAACCACCCGCGAAATATCCGGAGGAGTCGCTCTCCTTCCTTGCCAACGTCTATAACCAAGCGGCGAATGATTTTTACAAGAAGCACGGCGTACGTCTCATCGCCGCCGCCTATGAATCACACAAAGAAGAAGGCGATGTGTCGCTGATGATCACACGCCACTGCATCCGCTACTCTTTGAGTCTATGCCCCAAGCAAGCGAAAGGTGTGATCGGCGTACAAGGCCAAGTGCGCGCCGAACCGATGACACTCATCAACGGCAACGAACGATTACGTTTGGAATTCGACTGCAAAGCGTGCGAGATGCACGTGATGGGAAAGATGAAGAAACATGTTTTGAGATCAGCCCCGCCGAGCGTGGTGCCGCTTACGTTCCATGCTCGTCGAGCTTGAATATCGCTTGATACCACACAGCCGGAAAGCAACAGCCAAGGTTTAACACTTGGAACCTCAAAGCATGTCTTCACCATTGCGACTCAACGGGTTAAACAATCCTATGGAGCTTCTGGAACATCCAAGCTGACTACGCTGAAGCCATATCAAATTCAGGCACCTATTCTTCAGCCCCATTGCCCATATTGAACCCTAGGAATCTTTCCAACCACTCAGCACATTGGATTAGAATTGAGGCCGCTGATGATAAAAACACTCCTACAAAATTCAGCCAACCCTCTCCTATAGCGTGTTTGGTGACTTGACGAGCTGTTAAATGAGCGTTGCCCCATACAGTTTTTTTCGGCTGTATTTGCCGATTGCCTTGTTGGTATTAGCAGGCGCAGCTTTCTATAGCAATCAAGCCATCGAGCATGAGCTGACACAAGTACGCAATCAAGAATCAGCCTATATCAAATTAGGTACAGCAGCGCTGTCTAACAAGATCGGATTTGTTAGTCATGACTTGAGTTTCTATCTAGACATACCGCTCTGCGCGCTGCGATAGAGCAGCCTACTCAAAAGAATCTCGCGCATTTGGCTGAAGATTTCTCGATATTTTCTGCAAGTCTAGGCCATTACGATCAGATACGTTGGATTGACCAGCACGGAATGGAGAGGGTGCGGGTCGATTATTTGCAAGGCAAGGCAGTGGTGATCCCGACCGAAAGGCTGCAAAACAAAGGTCAGCGCTATTATTTCACCGACACCATCAAACTCAAACCAAACGAAGTATTCGTTTCGCCGCTCGATCTCAATATCGAACAAAACAGGATCGAGGTGCCTTACAAACCGATGCTGCGTGTTGCCACCCCCGTTTCCGATCAGCAAGGAAACAAACGCGGCATTGTCATACTTAATTACTTTGGCAAAGAATTGCTAGCGGCATACTCAGATGCAACAGCCAGAATCGCCGATCACAGCATGATCATCAATGGAGAGGGTTACTGGCTTAAGAGTCCCAACTCGAACGACGAGTGGGGGTTCATGTTCAAACGGCCCGAACTCAGCATGAAAGCACGTGCACCGTTAGCATGGGAGCACATCAGCAACGCAGAAACAGGCCAATTGGAGCTCGAAGATGGTTTGTGGACATGGGAGACGTTATATCCGCTTAAGGTCACCGAAATATCCAGCACGGGCGCTGCCGATGCTTTTACTCCAAGTAGCGGAGAAGTAGGCGCACGGCAATATTTCTGGAAGTCAGTTGCACATTTCCCTAAGAGCTCATTGAACTCGATTCGTCATGAACTTTGGATCAAGGTTGTATCGATCTCAGGGATTTTGTTGATTTTGTTTGGTCTGGTCATCTGGCTATTGGTGCGTTCTTGGCAAACTCTCACCGCTGAGAAATTGAAATTCAGCACAGTCGCAAATTTCGCCTATGACTGGGAAACTTGGCTTGACTCAAATGGACGCTATCTCTACTGCTCACCTTCCTGCGAACGCATCACAGGGTGGCCTGCGGAAGCATTCATGGCTGACCCGAATCTCTTACTTAACATCTGCCATCCAGATGACCATGCGCGACTGAAGTCCCACTTAAAGCTTCATCAAGCATCGGATCCGCCTTGTGAGTTTGATTTCCGCATCGTGCTACCTGATGGAAAAGTTCGATGGTTGGAGCATGCATGCCAATCAGTGTTCGATATATCGGGCGAGTTCCTTGGACGTAGAGCTTCGAATCGAGATATCACAGAACGCCAGCTTTCAGAAGAAAAGGTTCGTTACAGCGAGCAGCGTTTCCGGGATATCAGCAATGCAACAGGCGAATATCTGTGGGAAATCGACACCAACATGAGGTACACCTATGTATCTAACCGATCTTCAAGCGTAAAGGGGTATTCACCAGATGAGTTGCTTGGACATACGCCGATGGAATTTATGCACCCTGAAGATATTGCTGGTGTGGGAGAGATTGTCACTCGAGCGATCGCGGAAAAAATCCCATTCCATTTACAGCACCGCGATATCACAAAATCGGGCGCTATCGCTTGGGAGGAAGTCAATGGCACCCCCTTCTTCGACAGTCAAGGCAATGTCATTGGGTTACGCGGAGCGGGGCTAAACATCACCGAGCGTAAGGAACGTGAAGATCAAACCAATTGGCTGGCATTTTACGACCCACTTACACGCCTACCCAATCGACGACTTCTTAATGAGCGCCTAAGCCAGGCAATAGTGAACACCAAACGAACAGGACTTTATGGCGCACTGATGTTCCTCGACTTGGATAATTTCAAGCCACTCAATGATAAGCATGGGCATGCCGTTGGGGACTTGATGCTGATCGAAGCAGCCAATCGCATAAAAAGTTGTGTGCGTGAAGTGGATACCGTTGCCCGTTTTGGTGGCGATGAATTTGTAGTGGAACTGAATGGATTGAATTCTGACAGGGACGAAGCCATATCACAGACGCTCATCATCGCAGAGAAGATTCGATCGTGTTTATCTGAACCTTATCTTCTACACGTCGCCAATGAAGACACGGATGAAACAGTCGTCGAGCATCACAGCTCAGCCAGCATTGGTGTGACCGTTTTTGGTAAAGATGCCATCAGCCCTGAGGAAGTAATGAAGCAAGCTGATGCAGAGATGTATAACGCGAAAAATTCTGGGCGTAATTTAATTAGCGTCTACGAAAAAAGATCCCATTGATTGCTGATCGCATCAACTCGAATGGCTGCAAATTCCGCCCCCCAAAATCACCCGTCGCAATCAAGCAATTACTAAAGATTGGCCGCCACGGGCGGCACTCGATACCAGTTACTCTTCAAAATCAAAGACCTGCCCACCACAGTCTCAGCCTGAGTCCTATCTCTGTCGTGTAACCCACTTCGACGAACTGAATCTTCCCATCGGGTGCGATGATGAAGCTAGCGGGTACGGCGTGCACGCCCCACACTTCAGAGATACTGCCATCGGGATCGTTCACCGTGGGGAAGTCGATGCCCTGCTCCTGCATGTATCGCTTCACTTCGTTGGTGAGGCCGCTGTTCATCGCAACTGTGATGGTGTTCGGATGGTCGCGCGCGATGGCGGCGATCGTGCCCTGTTCAGTGCGACAGATAGGACACCATGTCGCCCAGAAGTGCACCAATGTGGGTTTGTCTGGATGTACGGGCAGTTCGTAAAGTTGCTGCGTCAAGGTCACGCCTTTCAACACGGGCGCTGCGCCACTCACCATATCGCGTTGTTGCCATAGACGGAGCCTGCTACGACCACGATGATGATGAGTGCATTGATGGCATAGCGCCGCCATTTGCTCGAAGGTGGGCGCGACTCAGTCATCTACTCGAAATCTCCCCAAGCGCTCTTGGATGTACTCTTGGTGCGTGTCTCGAACTTCTCGATGTCGCGCCTATCCCGCTTGGTGGGTCGACCTTTGAATGTGGGGAGAGGAAGTGCTTTGTTCTGCTCTGCGATGACAGCACGGCGTGCTTTGCTCTCGTCCGTCTCGCGGTAGAGCTTCTGCGCTTCAGGCGCGCCGCCACGTTTGTTGGAAAGACCCAATACTTCGACGTCGTAATAGATCTGTCCTTGGCGAACAAGCAACCTGTCCCCCACGCCGATGGTCTTGGCAGGTTTGATGCGCGCTTCGTTCATGGTGACTTTGCCGCTCTCAACGGCATCGGAGGCGATGCTGCGCGTCTTGTAAAAACGCGCAGCCCACAGCCATTTGTCGACACGGAGTTTGTCAGCGGAGTCGGTCATTTAAATTCAATATTTCTGAAGGCCGGGTTGAGCGCGTCAGAAAACCGTAGCGAGCGGTTGGAGTGCAAGTCGCACGGAGCGCAGAAACCGGAATGTGCTAAATGCACATGAGGATTTCGAGCACCGCGCAACGCCGCAATCCGACCGCGCAGTAGGTTTTGTGATGCGCGAGTTACTTCACGCAGTCCACGTAATAGAAACGCGCCCCATCACGATTCTCTGCAACCAGTCCGTGGATGTCCGTCTCGAACCCAGGGAACTTCTTATTGAAGTCACGTGCGAACCTGAGGTAATTCATGATCGTCTTGTTAAAGACTTCGCCGGGGATGAGCAAGGGAATGCCGGGCGGATACGGTGTGAGCAACACGGCGGTGATACGACCTTCCAAGTCGTCGATCGCCACACGCTCGATCTCGCCATGGGCCATCTTGGCGAAGGCATCCGACGGTTTCATCGCAGGGACCATGTCGGACAGATACATCTCGGTGGTGAGTTTCGCCACATCGTTGGCTTTGTAGATGCCGTGGATCTGGTCGCACAGGTCGCGCAGACCGATCTTCTCGTAGCGCGGATTCTTGGCGATGAACTCGGGCAACACACGCCATAGCGGTTGGTTCTTGTCGTAGTCGTCCTTGAACTGTTGCAGCTCGGTCACCATGCTGTTCCAGCGACCTTTGGTGATGCCGATGGTGAACATGATAAAGAAGGAATACAGACCGCACTTCTCCACTACCACACCGTGCTCGGACAGATATTTGGTGACGATGCTGGCGGGGATGCCGCTGTCGGCGAAGTCACCATCAACATCCAAGCCCGGCGTGACGACGGTCGCTTTGATCGGGTCGAGCATATTGAATCCTTCGGCCAGATTGCCGAAACCGTGCCAACGATCATCCGCACGCAACACCCAATCCTCGCGATCGGCCATGCCTTCTTCCGACAGGTAATCTGGCCCCCACACCTTGAACCACCAGTCCGCGCCCCACTCCTCATCCACCTTGCGCATGGCGCGGCGGAAGTCGAGTGCCTCTGCGATGGACTCTTCCACCAGCGCAGTGCCGCCGGGTGGTTCCATCATCGCAGCGGCCACGTCGCACGAGGCGATGATGGCGTATTGCGGCGAGGTCGATGTGTGCATCAGATAGGCTTCATTGAAGCAGTCGCGGTCGAGCTTGCGCGTCTCACTATCGCGCACCAAGATCTGCGAGGCTTGCGACAGACCTGCCAACAACTTATGCGTGGATTGTGTAGCGAAGATCATCGATTCTTTTGCACGTGGACGGTCTTTACCGATGGCGTGCATGTCTTTGTAGAAATCATGGAAGGCCGCATGCGGCAACCATGCTTCGTCGAAGTGCAAGGTATCGATCTTGCCGTCGAGCAGTTTCTTCAGCGTCTCCACGTTGTACAACACGCCGTCGTAAGTGCTTTGCGTGATGGTCAACACGCGAGGTTTGCGTGTCTTGTCTTTGATGAACGGATTCGCATCGATCTTGCGTTGGATCTCTTCCGGCTGGAATTCGCTCAAAGGGATAGGACCGATGATGCCGAAGTTGTTACGCGTCGGACGCAAGAAGACGGGCACTGCACCGGTCATCATGATCGCGTGCAGGATGGACTTGTGACAGTTGCGATCCACCACCACAATGTCATCGGGCGCCACCGTGGAGTGCCACACGATCTTGTTCGAAGTGGATGTGCCGTTGGTGACGAAGAACAAATGATCCGCATTGAAGATGCGCGCCGCATTGCGCTCGGATGCAGCGACCGGACCTGTGTGGTCAAGCAACTGCCCCAATTCATCTACTGCATTACACACGTCGGCACGCAACATGTTCTCGCCAAAGAATTGATGGAACATGCGTCCCACAGGCGATTTCAGGAATGCCACACCACCCGAGTGTCCAGGGCAATGCCAAGAATAGGAACCGTCTTGAGCATAACCTACCAATGCACGGAAGAAAGGCGGCGCGAGTGAATCCATGTAGGACTTGGCTTCACGGATGATGTGACGCGCCACAAACTCCGGCGTGTCCTCATGCATGTGGATGAAGCCATGCAACTCACGCAGGATGTCGTTAGGAATGTGGCGCGAAGTGCGCGTCTCACCATACAGATAGATGGGGATGTCAGCGTTCTTGTAGCGGATCTCTTCCACGAAGGCACGCAGGGTACGTAGCGCGACTTCAGTCTCTTCTGCACTCCCCGCACCGAACTCTTCATCGTCGATGGACAACACGAAAGCGGAAGCGCGGCTCTGTTGTTGCGCGAACGAAGTCAGGTCGCCGTAGCTGGTCATGCCGACCACTTCGATACCTTCTTTCTCCAGCGCGTCCGCCAGATCACGGATACCGTGACCGCTGGCGTTCTCCGAACGGTAGTCTTCGTCGATGATGATGATGGGGAAGTTGAATTTCATGGATAGCTCCTACAGCGGATAGCAGATTAAAAGTGGCGCGAATTGTCGCAGGTTTCTTGTGTAATGGGGAAAGGAAGCAGGCGTTGCTAGCTGATCGCAACTGCAAGCTGGCGTGAAGGTTGCGAGTCACCCTGAAGGAGGCTATGCAATGAATCGCCCATTTTCTGTGCAAACACAACTGGTACCGCATTTCCAATCTGGCGCATGGCCTCACCCCATGCACCTTGAATTGAATAATCATCTGGGAAAGTCTGCATTCGTTTGGCCTCGAACACGGTAAGGTAACGCAAGCTCCCATCCCTAAATCGAATCATGTTTTCGCCACCTGGCACCCCATGCCCGCCTGCCTTGATGGTTTTAGACGGGCTATCGTAATCACTTCCCGTATGCCCCGGATAAGTTCTCGCACCATTGCGGAATTGATGATCTGGAATTGAATGAAAAGACTGCGGATCGGGCACTTCTGACAATGCATCACGTATCGTTTTCCATGACTGCAATTCCGGTGCGAACATCCCATAGCGCTCCTGCAATCTCAAAATCTTTTCTTTCAATACATCAGTCGTAACTTCGCGTTCACCAAAAGCAACTTGATGTCGATCCCAATACTCTCCCGTTACATACTTAGCCCATAGAAGCGCATCCTCAGAATGAGTTGCAAAAGGAAATATCCAACGAGAAGATACGTCTGAACGTGTGCCTACAATTACCACACGTTCACGCGATTGAGGCACACCAAAATCTGCAGCATTGAGCAATTGATAAGAAACACGATATTTAATACCGGGGTAATGATCAAAGTTCGTCTTTCTCAATAACTCTAAATGCTTTTTCCACCCCATTGACGGGCTCAAACCAAACTCTGGGAACGTCAACCGTAAGATGATGTATTCAAAATATTCAGCGAATGAAGGTCGCAACAATCCCTTCACGTTCTCAAATATAAAAGCCCGTGGCGCAAGTACTTCAATAGCATTGATTGCATATGGAAACATATCGCGCGCATCTTGGTCAGCCTGATGCTTCCCCCCCAAAGAAAAAGGCTGGCACGGAGGGCCGCCAGCCACCACATCGATATTTTTCAAAGATGAAAAGTCAAAATCCCTAACGTCTCGGCAAAACACTTTCTCCGCATCAAAATTGTCTTTCAGTGAAGCGCAAGCGTGCTTGTTAAACTCAACAAAAGCCGCATGATCAAAGCCTGCCAATTCCAAGCCTTTAGCCAAACCACCTGCACCAGAAAAGAGCTCCAACGTTCTCATAATTTTTTTAGGTGGGCCTTAATCGCAGACTGAATGACTTGCTCTGATTTGTGCACACCTTTGCATTTCTCCGCCCATCTGCGTCCGGGATGAATTACATCCCAACCTGACCGCGCCTGTTCGTATCTGCCACTTCCGGGATCATGATTACCAAAACCATCCACTGCCATATTCCATAAGGGCTTATTTAGCTTGATAAGTGCCGCTTCTATCGTGCCAATCATGTCCGACCCTGCATCCTCAAAAATCACAAAACGACATTTGAAGTCATCCACATTTAATCCATCACCTAGCGTGATGCTACGACTGTGTTCACGTAGCCGTCCAAACAGTTCGCGCGATTGATTCAACGCATCATCCGAAACTCTTGCCTGTCTCCATCCTTTTGGAACAGCCTTACCGATATAGATTGGATGGCTATATGCCAACCGATTAAGTTCGGCGTATTTTTTATAGAAGGGATTGCTACCAGTGTAGTAAATCGCATAAACACCTGTACCCAAAAAACTCTCAGGGGGAGGTAACGAATGAACGGGAGTTCCGTTAAAAAAGCGAATCGCATCTTTGACCAACTCAACAAAAGCTGCATTTTTATATACATGCTCCTTTCTGTCGAAAATTTCCGCTTTCATTTCGCTTTTCTCCCCAAGACTTCTTCGAAATATGACTCAAGCCTTTTTTCCAACTCAGTCATATTTTCGTATTCGCGCGCATTGTGTATCGAAAGATCAAAATGCAATTTAGTGCCTTTTTTGCGGAAAAGAATCGGATGCTTCCCAATTGCATGTGCATAACCGATTTCGTAGTACACATTAGGCCGCTCTAAAGAAAGGTCTGCAATTAAAAATTCGCAATCCCGAATTTGCTGCAATACAACATCGGTAATTTGTTTCTGGTGCTCTATTTCATCAGCCCTTACTGCACTAATGTCGAATTTTGCACAAATTGTTTTTATTGACTTAAGGACATCTTGCAAATCAGGCTTACTTGAATCAATCGGCATAATGACGAATGCCGTATTCTTTCTATGCTTAATTTCATCCGCCTTCATCTCACTTGGCTGAGCTGCTATTAATCTACTCGCAAACGCTCCAATAGAATTTCCAACTATTACTTTGGGCTGCGGACTAAAGAAGTCCTCGAGGAGGTTATTGATATTTTCGAATGAAAGATATGCATCGTATCCATTGTCCCCACTAGGAAAAGATAATGAGGTATACCCCCTATTGTTGCTACTGCCGGTTGCCGACCCTCTGAAATTTCCAAGATCAGACATCAAAAGCAGCGCGATTTCGACTTCCTGCTCTTGCAAGCCCAATTTTTTTTGCCAAATCACCAGCGGCGACTCTATCAATACCTGGCGCGCCAAGGATCATCTCCTTTATTTTGGCAACAACCTGAGCGACATCGGAAATTACTTTGCTATTTGGGTCAATATGCCAAATCCCAATTAGCGTTAGATGGTCATAACGATAAAGGCGTGCGTCTATGGTACCGACATCAAAATCACTAGGTATTTTCCCGTACAACTTTACCTTTGTTTTTTTGACATCGAACTCTTGGCTTTCATAAACCTCTTTTAGCCAGAGCTTTTCATGTTGGGTAAGCTGCACTTTCTGGAAGGTGTATTCCATTTGGACGCTCCAATAAGTTGGGATGAAACTTACTTATCTGACGGGTAGGAACACTCAAGGTTGTTCATCAACTCGATGAACACGGCGCGGATCTGCTGCTCGTCGCAGCCCATGAGAACTGCATCTTCAAAGGCATCTTGGCAGACTTGGCGTATCTCGACGAGGTTCTCTTGCAAGACTTTGTTCTTCTCCACGCAAGCGATGACATCGCCAGTGGGAGAACGCCAGATGATGGAGGAATTACTTTTCTTCAAAACAACGACTCCGCTTTTGTCATTCCCGCGAAAGCGGGAATCCAGATAATTGAACATTCCCCGCAACGCGGGACAAACCCCAACTGCACTTTGATAAATTCACTGGATTCCCGCTTTCGCGGGAATGACGAAACAAGTGGAGAGTGATTCATATCTTTGGCAGAGTGACGCCGACCTGGCCTTGATACTTGCCGCCACGGTCTTTGTAGGATGTCTCGCACACTTCGTCGCTCTCGAAGAACAACACTTGCGCCACGCCTTCGTTGGCGTAGATCTTGGCAGGAAGCGGTGTGGTGTTGGAGAATTCCAACGTCACATAACCTTCCCACTCTGGCTCGAACGGGGTGACGTTGACGATGATGCCGCAACGCGCGTAGGTGGATTTACCCAAACACACGGTCAACACGCTGCGCGGGATACGGAAATATTCAACGGTACGCGCCAAGGCGAAAGAGTTGGGCGGGATGATGCAATAGTCAGCTTCGACGTTCACAAAAGAGCTCGGGTCGAAGTTCTTGGGATCGACGATGGTGCTATTGATGTTGGTGAACAGCTTGAATTCACGCGAGCAGCGGATGTCGTAGCCGTAGCTCGATGTGCCGTAGGACACGATCTTCTGCCCGTTCACTTCCTTCACTTGGTTCGGCTCGAACGGCTCGATCATGCCGTGCTGTTCGCACATGCGGCGTATCCACTTGTCTGACTTGATGCTCATCCTGATTCCTTGAGGGGTTTGTGCGGGCGCGATTTTACCCAAATTCATCGGCGGTGCGTGGGTTTTGCTACAATCGCGCCCTCACAAAAAAACACTTGAAGTGCCAACTGAGGACGATTTCGTACCGGTAGTCACTTTATGAAGGAAATCAACGCCATGCCCCGCAAGATATTAGTGACCTCCGCCCTGCCCTACGCCAACGGCAGCATCCACCTCGGCCACCTCGTTGAATACATCCAGACCGATATCTGGGTGCGCTTCCAGAAGATGCGCGGCAACACTTGCCACTATGTCTGCGCCGACGACACTCACGGCACGCCCATCATGTTGCGCGCCAAAACAGAGGGAATTACGCCCGAACAACTCATCTCTCGCGTATGGCAAGAACACTACGACGATTTTGCCGCCTTCCATGTGGCGTTCGATAACTACGGCTCGACCAACTCGAACGAGACCAAAGAGTTCGCGCAAGGCATCTACCGCACGCTGAAGGCGAACGACCTCATCGAAGTGCGTTCCATCGAGCAATATTACGACCCGGTCAAGAACATGTTCCTGCCGGACCGCTTCATCAAGGGCGAATGCCCGAAGTGCCACGCCAAAGACCAATACGGCGACAACTGCGAAGTGTGTGGCGCGGCGTATGCGCCCACTGACCTCATCGAGCCGTTCTCTGCAGTGTCGGGTGCTAAACCTGAACTACGCAATTCCGATCATTACTTCTTCAAGCTATCTGCCGACTCCTGCCAAAAGTTCTTGCGCGAATGGACACGTAGCGGTTCGCTGCAAAACGAAGCAGCGAACAAGATGCAGGAATGGCTGGGAGCGGAAGGTGAGAACAAGCTGACCGATTGGGACATCTCACGTGATGCGCCCTACTTTGGCTTTGAGATCCCTGATGCGCCGGGCAAATATTTCTATGTGTGGTTAGATGCACCCGTCGGCTACATGGGTAGCTTCAAGCAGTTATGCAACAAGACCGGCATCGATTTCAACGACTACTGGAAGCAAGGCTCGGATGCCGAGCTGTACCACTTCATCGGCAAAGACATCCTCTACTTCCACGCGCTGTTCTGGCCTGCGATGTTGCAACACGCGGGTTTCCGCACGCCAACCAAACTGTTCGCCCACGGCTTCCTCACGGTGAACGGCGAGAAGATGAGCAAATCACGCGGCACCTTCATCACCGCACGCAGCTACATCGACCACATCAAGAACACCGAATACCTGCGTTACTACTATGCCGCCAAATTGAATGGCTCGATGGAAGACCTAGACCTCAACCTCGATGACTTCGTGGCAAAGGTGAACAGCGATTTGATTGGGAAGTACGTCAATATTGCGAGCCGTGCCAGCGGCTTCATAACCAAACATTTCGGCGGCGTAGTCCAAGCATTACGCGATGAGCCGTTCCAATTGCTTTTGAATGAAACTCGCAACCGAGTGACAGAGGCTTATGAGGCCCGAGATTACGCAAAAGCCATCCGCGAAATCATGTCGCTTGCTGATCGTATCAATGCCGATTTCGATTTAGCAAAACCATGGGAAAAGGCAAAAAAACTAGATGATGTAGCCGAAAAAGAACTTCTTCACATTACCTGTTCGAAGACCTTGCATGGCTTTAACGCCATGTCTTTAATGCTTTATCCAGTGCTTCCCAAGACGGCGCGAGCAGGCCTTGGGCTTTTCCGAGCTGGCAACAATCCGCAATGGCAAGAAATTGGCCTGAGCAGAGAACAACAAATTAATACATACGAACATCTAATGACCCGCCTCGATCCCAAACTGATCGAAGCGATGGTCGCCGCCAACCAAGAAAGCCTGAAACCTATGACCGAAGTGCATTCGCAGCAACGCCATGCAGAGGCGCAGCAACACCAGCCCTCACCCCTAGCCCCTCTCCCGCCAGCGGGCGAGGGGAATAAGGTTGCGCCTATTGCGGAGACGATTTCCATCGATGACTTTGCCAAGATCGACTTACGCGTGGCGCATATCGTCAATGCCGAACATGTGGAAGGTGCAGAGAAGT
The DNA here is from genome assembly GCA_041752675.1 of Sideroxydans sp. Classification (GTDB taxonomy): domain Bacteria; phylum Pseudomonadota; class Gammaproteobacteria; order Burkholderiales; family Gallionellaceae; genus Sideroxyarcus. Next base: position 17,190 of record JBGSWB010000230.1, read on the forward strand.
TGCTGAAGCTGACACTCGACATCGGCGAAGAAAATCCGCGCACCGTGTTCGCCGGTATCAAGTCAGCCTACGACCCTGAGAAATTGAAAGGTCGCATGACGGTGATGGTGGCCAACCTCGCTCCGCGCAAGATGAAGTTCGGCATGTCTGAAGGCATGGTGCTGGCTGCCTCGGGTGAAACGCCGGGCTTGTTCATCTTGTCGCCAGATGACGGCGCACAACCTGGCATGCGCATCAAGTAAAAAACTGCAAACACATTTAGCCACAGAGCACACAGAGGTCACAGAGAAAGCGAATGGCAACCTCCCTATTTATGGCTAATTCACCAGAATGCGAAATTCCTCAACTTTCTCTGTGCGCTCTGTGTTCTCTGTGGCTAAGCTTTGGGTTGTATTGTTTCTCCATCCCGCACTCACCGGAGCACACGCATGGACTATGACATCCTCATCATCGGCTCCGGCCCTGCCGGACAACATGCTGCGTGGCAGGCTGCACGGATGGGTAAGCGTGCGGCCATCATCGAACGCAAACCCAAGATAGGCGGCGCTGGATTACAGACCGGCACCATCCCCAGCAAAGCGATGCGCGAAGTGGCGTATCTGCTCTCGCGCTCCGGTGGCATGCGTCAGGCACTGGCTCCAGACAGTCGGGGTCGCCACGGTCTGTTAGCCGATGCGGTGCGCCGCAAGGAAGGCGTCATCGCGCAGCAAGAATCGGTCATCTTGCAACGTTTGTTGCGCCACGGCGTGGCACTCATCCCCGGCGAAGCTTCCTTCGTTGACGCACACACCTTGCAAGTCGTAGATGCCAGCGGCAACACACGCAAGCTCTCCGCCGAAGTCATCCTGCTCGCCAGCGGCTCGCGCCCGCGTCGCCCCAACAACATCCCTTTCGACAAGAAGACCGTTCTCGACTCCACCTCTATCCTGAATCTGCGCCATCTGCCAGATAGTCTGCTCGTCGTAGGTGGCGGTGTCATCGCTTGCGAATTCGTCTCCATCTTCGCTGCACTCGGTGTACAGGTCTGCGTGGTGGATAGCCACGCACAGCTGCTCGAATATCTGAGTGAAGACGTGGTGGGCGTGTTGGCTGATAGTTTCCTCGGCATGGGTGTGGCGTTCCACATGCAAGAACGCGTGGTGGAGATCCGCAAAGAGGGCAACGGCACGCTCACCATTTTGGAGAGCGGAAAACAGATACGCACCGATGCCGTGCTCTACGCACAAGGTAGAGAACCCAACAGCGGCGGCTTGAATGTGGAACGTGCAGGCATCGCTGCACAAGATGGTTGGATCGCGGTCAACACCCACTTCCAAACCAATGTGCCGCACATCTTTGCCGTCGGCGACCTCATCGGCCGCCCGGCACTCGCCTCGACCGGTATGGAGCAAGGCCGCGCTGCCGTTCTGCACGCCTTTGGCGGCGAGCAACATGTGAGCGCAGAGAATCTACCGATGGCGGTCTACACCATCCCTGAGATCTCTTATGTAGGCAAAACCGAGAGAGAGGTGCAGAAGGAAAACACGCCTTACATCATCGGTCGCGCCTATTTCAAAGACAGCGCACGTGGTCAGATCATCGGGGATGCACAGGGCATGCTCAAACTAATCGTGGATGTGCGTAATGAGAAATTATTGGGCGTACACATCGTGGGCGAACAGGCGAGTGAACTGGTGCACATCGGACAGCTGGTGATGAATCTGAACGGCACCGTGCGCGACCTCATCAGCAATGTATTCAACTATCCAACGTTGGCGGAATGCTACAAACTCGCCGCATTGGATTGCACGCATCAGCTTGAACAACGCAAGATATAAGAACGAGGTGACTAAGTAACATCTATGAATAATTCTTTGCTGGCGAAGTTCTCACAATATTTCCGCCCACGTCTGATCGACGCACTTCATGGCTATGACCGATCACGCTTCACGACCGACATCACCGCCGGCATCACGGTCGGCGTGGTCGCTCTCCCCCTCGCCATCGCTTTCGCCATCGCTTCCGGCGCCAAACCCGAAGCAGGTATCGTCACCGCCATCATTGCCGGTTTCATCATCTCTGCGCTCGGTGGTTCACGCGTACAGATCGGCGGACCGACCGGCGCGTTCATCGTCATCGTGTTCGGCATCATCGCGCAGTACGGCTACGCCAACTTACTCATCTGCACCATCATGGCGGGTGTCATGCTCATCTTGATGGGCGCGTTCCAACTCGGCAGTCTGCTCAAATATTTCCCGCGTCCGCTCATCATCGGCTTCACCAACGGCATCGCGGTGTTGATCGTACTGAGTGAACTAAAAGATTTTCTCGGCTTGCAGACTGATTCTTTGCCAGCCGAATTCTTCCACAAGGTCGCTGTGCTGTGGCACGCCATCCCCACCTTCGACATCCTGACCTTCACGCTTGCCACCTTGAGTGCGCTGTTCATCTGGTTCTATCCAAAAAACTGGGCGAAAAGATTCCCCTCACCCATCGTCGCGCTGATGCTTGGCACCATCGTGGTGACCTTGCTCGAACTGCCAGTGGAGACTATCGGCTCGCGCTTCGGTGGCATCCCGCAGGGCTTTCCCGATTTTGTCATGCCAGAATTTTCGGTCAGTGCGTTGCGCCACCTCATCATGCCCGCGTTCACCATCGCCTTGCTGGGCGCGATCGAATCGATACTCTCCGCAGCCGTGGCGGACGGCATGATCGACGACAAACATGATCCGAATCAGGAGTTGATGGCGCAAGGTATCGCCAACATCGTCGTGCCGTTCTTCGGCGGCATCCCTGCTACTGGCGCCATCGCCCGCACCGCGACCAATGTACGTTCGGGTGCGACCAGCCCCATCTCGGGCATGGTGCACGCACTCACCTTATTGCTTATCGTGTTGGTCGCAGCTCCCTTGGCGCAATACATCCCGCTGGCCTCACTTGCCGCCATCTTGCTCATCGTGGCGATCAACATGGGTGAATGGGAGGTGTTCAAACGTCTCAAAGGTTATCCCCGCCATGATGCGGTGGTGCTGATGGTGACTTTCCTGTTCACGGTGATATTCGATCTGACCGTTGCGGTGGAAGTCGGCTTGCTACTCGCAGCCATCTTCTTCATCCGCAACATGACAGAGCTTTCACATGTGCGACTTTCGGAAGAGCACACCGCCATGCCCTACGATGGAGAGGCCACCTTAGCGCGCAAAATGGCCCCGCCCGGTGTGCTCATCTATCGTCTCTACGGCGCGCTGTTCTTCGGTGTGGCGGACAAACTAGAGAGCGTATTGCACCAGCAACATACTGAGCCAGAAGTGTTGGTGCTGAACATGAGCGAGGTCATCAGCATGGATGCAAGCGCACTGCACGTATTGGAAGAACTGTATAGAAAATTACAAAAACGCGGCAAGCACCTCATCCTGTGCGGCCCGCATACGCAGCCCTATTTCCTGATGCATCAGGCTGACTTCTTCCAACGGATCGGTGCAGAAAACGTAACCGCGAACATCGATGAAGCATTACAACGCGCTCGGAATATCCTTGAGCGCAAAGCCAAATAAACGAGTCCGGCTCTTAGGCTTCTTGTTTGTGATAATGGAAGCGGTTCTTTCCATTCTGTTTAGCGATATACATCGCACGGTCAGCGTTCTTCAGCAAGGTATCGCCGTCCTCTCCATCCTCTGGATAGAAAGCGACACCAACGCTAGCCGATACGACCATCGAGTGTTTGCCTAATTGCATGGGAGCGGCGATCGTCTGCATGAGACGCTCCAATATCTGGAAACACTCTTTCTCATGTGCCAGATCATTGAATAACACTATGAACTCATCCCCACCCAATCGAGCCAAGGTGTCACCAGCACGTAATTCATGCTGGATGCGGCGTGTGACCTCAACCAACAACTGATCGCCCTTCTCGTGGCCATACCTGTCGTTGACCTCTTTGAACCCATCGAGATCGACGTAACAGATGGCGAGTGTCCTACCGCCACGTTGCGCGACAGCGACCGCCTGCCCGAGCCGATCCGTCAACAACCTGCGATTGGGGATGCCCGTCAAAACATCGTAGTTGGCGACATGACTCAACTCTGCTTCATATTCTTTGACATAGGTGATATCAGAAAACACGCCGACGTAGCGCTGCACCCGACCATCCTCGTCGCGGATGGCCGAGACGGAGAGTAGTTCCGCATATTTATCGCCGCTTTTGCGTCGGTTCCATATCTCCCCGCGCCATGATCCCGTTTCATTCAGCAACTTCCACATCTCGGAATAGAACGTTTTGTCCTGCATCCCGGAACTCAACACACTAGGATTCTTGCCCAGCACTTCCTCACGGCTGTAACCAGTTATCTGTGCGAAAGCAGGATTGACATTGATGATTCGATTGCCAGTATCTGTGATGATGATAGCCTCACGCGTGTTTTCGAACACACTGGCGGTGATGCGCAGATTCTCCTCGCCGCGTTTACGCTCATTGATGTCTCGACCAATACCCAGCGCACCGATGACACGCCCCTCTTTGTTCAACTCGGGAACGAAGATGACATGATGCCAATGTAAACCGCCATCTGGATGCTTTATCTCGAATTCGGTCTCCACTCGCTCGCCGCTAGCCATGACCCGCTCGACCAAACTTTGCAAGTCACGCATCAGGAGTGAATCGGGGGTGGTCTCTGCAGGCAGTTTGCCAACGACAGGCAACAACTCTGAACTGATGGTGCGCGCCATCGAAGGGTTCATGTATTGCACCCGACAATCGCGGTCGTAACGAATGATGTTGTCCGGCAAGTTTTCCGTCAGCGTCTGAAATTCACGTTCGCGCAAATGCAACAAGCGGTCACTGCGCGCTCGTTCCAGCTCTGCCGCGACCCGAACAGACCGTGCTTATCCGGTTGTCACAGACACCTACCAGATGTAGTGTTTCGTGATTTTACGGAGTAAAGCTCTGCGTAGGTCGGGGCAGTGACATCGCCAGCGATCCCGAGCAGGGATCGGAAGGCGTTGAAGGGGTAGAAGCG
>JBGSWB010000231.1:0-2493 GCA_041752675.1 Sideroxydans sp.
TGCCAATGGAACTGTACATCTTGGCGCAACATCATGCCTTGCGCCTGTGCTTCTTTCAGATCACTTTCATTCAGGAATAGACAATGCAGAGAAGATACGCCGATGTCTTTTGCGTATTGCAATGCCTGCGTCAGCAGCAAGCCGCGTATCTCGTGTGAAGCCGCCAAGAATCTTGCCCCTGTGACTGGCGTGAAGGGGATGGCACACAATAACTTGGGGTAATAACGCAAGCCGTGTTGTTGATAGGCATTGGCCCAAGCGAAGTCGAACACGTGTTCGCCGAAGGAGTTCATCTTGAGGTAGAGCGGCATCGCGCCGACCAGTTTGGCGTCCTGCCACAAGGTGAGGAACTGCGATCTCCAACCATATTGCGGCATGGCGCACCCGCTTTCTTGCAGTGCAAGAAAGAATGCGTGCGAGAGCATGGGGTCTCCACGGGTCAACGCATCCCATTCGGCTGAAGGGATATGTGCGATGTCGTCGATGATCTTTAAGGTTGGGAGATGCATTGAGGATCAAAGCGAGGGGAACGAATGCCCCCTCGCGATGAAGCTTATTTCTGTGTCTTTACGATACTCATCGCCGCTGCGACCATGCTCCCCATCTCGGCCATATTGCCCGGCAGGATGAGGGTGTTGCCCTCTTTGGCGACATTCCCAAAAGCTTCGACGTACTTCTCGGCGACCTTGAGGTTGACGGCATCCATACCGCCGGGTGACTGGATGGCTTGGGCGACTTGTTGGATGGCCTGCGCAGTGGCGGTGGCGACGGCAATGATCGCTGCGGCCTCACCTTGTGCGGTGTTGATGGCGGCTTGCTTCTCCCCTTCCGAACGTTGGATGAAGGCTTCGCGTTCACCGGTGGCGATGTTGATCTGCTCTTGTTTGCGGCCTTCGGAGGCGGCGATTAAGGCTCGCTTCTCACGCTCGGCGGTGATCTGCGCTTGCATGGCGTGCAAGATCTCTTTCGGTGGCGTCAGGTCTTTGATCTCGTAACGCAGCACTTTGACACCCCAGCTAGTCGCGGCTTCGTCCAGTGCGGCGACCACGGCGCGATTGATGTCGTCGCGCTCTTCAAAGGTCTTGTCCAATTCCATCTTACCGATGACCGAGCGCAAGGTGGTCTGTGCCAGTTGGGTGATGGCCATGATGTAGTTGCTGGTGCCGTAAGAGGCCAGCCGAGGATCGGTCACTTGGAAATACAGGATGCCGTCCACTTGCAGCTGGGTGTTGTCCTTGGTGATACAGACTTGGCTGGGCACATCGAGCGGTACTTCTTTGAGCATGTGCTTGTAGGCGACACGGTCGATGAACGGGATGACGATGTTCAGGCCCGGTGTCAGCGCCGAGTGGAATTTGCCAAGACGCTCGACCACCCAAGAGTTTTGTTGAGGGACGACTTTGAGCGCCTTGATGACAAAGATGATGGCCGCAGCCAGTATGAACAGAGCGATTTCCATGTTGCCTCCTTATTGTTTGTGATGTGTGAGCACCAGACCAGAACCATGCACCGCTTTGATGTAAAGGGTGCCTTCGCGCGGGGTGTCGGCGGATTCAAGTTCCGCATCCCATTCCGCACCTCGGTAAAGCACTCGGGCGGAACCATCGTCGTTCCATTTGATGACTTTGACAGGCAGGCCGATGTCGAGGCCGACCTCAGGTGACTTGCTGGCTTGGCTACTTTTCCAGCGCCGCAACATGACCGTGCCCACAACGCCCGTCACCGCACTGAACACGAATTGCCACACCAGCGCCAATCCCAGCGCCGCAGCCGCACCACCCACGGCCAGCGCGATGCCGATCACCAGTAGGTAGAAAGTACCGGTGACGATCTCCAGCCCGACCAGAACCAGTGCAAGCAATATCCAATAAACGTAAGTTTCCATGTCTTCATTTCCTTTTCTGTTGCGCGCCACTTAAAGTCTGCGCTGCATTGCATTACGACATCGAATCCAGCAAAACTTTACGCCGCAATCGGCATCATCTGTTCTAGCTGATCATTGATTGCACTGCGTGCTTCGCGCAATTCGTATTCATCCTGTAAGCCCATCCAGAATTGAACTGAGTTTCCAAACACTTTGGCGAGGCGCAATGCGGTATCTGCTGTGATGCCGCGCTTACCCAGCACGATCTCGTTGATGCGACGTGGGGGCACGCCAATCGAAGTGGCCAATTTGGTTTGGCTGATCTGCATGGGTAGCAAGAACTCTTCGAGGAGAATCTCACCTGGGTGAATGTTTTTTAATTTGCTCATAGCAATCTAATTTTAGCTCGGAATGGCGGCAAATCGCGGTACTGCTTTCCCCTCCACCTGCACCATCTCAAAGAACACGTCTTTCGGCCTTGCCCAGGCCGAGCCATCGTGTGAGCGGTAGATCATCATGATGACGGTCGGGTCTGATTCGAGCTTGGCTTCGCATACGATCTCGTAGATGCCGCCTTTGTAGTGCCTGTATCTCATGCTGGGTCACCTTTCTGCCTGCGTTTGGAAGGT
>JBGSWB010000232.1:0-2866 GCA_041752675.1 Sideroxydans sp.
GGATCGAAGTCGTATCCGAATCCGCCTCTGACAAGATGACTGCAGAAGCTTTGCTACTTTCTAATTGTTTGCGGTACTTCGCGTTGGCTAAGAAGGCGACCTCTCCCGTTTGAGCGGCATCAAGTGTGGCTATCTGATTGATTCGAGTATCCGCATCACCTACGACTCTTCCGCCGAAACGTGCTGTGATATCCGCCAAACGGTAGGCTGTGCGAGTCATGGAGTTACTGAGTTATTTGCCAGCGCCTTCGGCAGGCTTATCAGCCAAGTATTTAAGTACTTTGTCTGTGATGTCGACTTTGGGATTGTGATAGACCGCTTCTTGCAGAATGATGTCGTATTCTTCACTTGACGCGATGGCTTTGATCGCCCTGTCGGCACGCGCCAAGACTTGCGCCAATTCTTCGTTCTTGCGCAGGTTCAAATCTTCACGAAAATCACGTTGCTGCGTTTGCAATTGAAGGTTTAGATTGGCAAGTTCACGTTCTTTGATACGACGAGTGGAATCGGATATCTTGTCGCCCTCTTTTTCCAAAGAGTCCTGTAATTCCTTGGCTTGCTTGATGAGCTTCTTGATCTCTTGATCACGTACAGCAAACTCTTTCTCGATCTTCTTCTCAGCATGCACCGCTTGTTCTGATTCACGCAAGATGCGTTCGGTATCGACCACGCCGATGCGCGACTCAGCCGCCTGAACTGTTGTGATACAGCTTGCCAGTAAGACAGTGGACAGGATGATGTTTTTCATTTTTCCTCCTTCAGCAGCGATGACTAGAACATACCACCCATGGAGAACTGGAAGTTCTGCAACTTATCTTGAGGCTGGTCATTCAACGGTGTGGCCCAACTCAATTGGATAGGGCCTGCAGGTGAGAACCAAGTCACACCTAGGCCATAAGAATAGCGCATTCCTATCGATGCTGGAACCAGACTGCTAGCGCCATATACTGCGCCCCCATCCAGAAACACACTCAGACGCACCGATTTCTCTTTTTCCATACCAGGGAATGGGAAAAGTATCTCCGCATTACCGACCACGCGGCGATCGCCCCCCATCGCATAGTCGCTACTATCACGCGGACCAAGCGAACTGTAGTCATAACCCCGTACCGAACCGGTACCACCCGCATAGAAGTTCTTGAAGAAGGGCAACGCATCGTCGTCATAGCCCCCTGCCACACCCACATCACCATTCAGACGTAAAGTGAAGTTTGAACTCAATGGTTGGAACCATTGCTGCGTGTAGTTCAACTTAAAGTATTTCTGCCCAGAGACTGGTAAAGACGCTTCAATCGAGGCGCGCTGGGTCGAGCCCTCAGTTGGAGCTAATCCGCTATCACGGGTATCGCGCGACCATGCGATGGTAGCCAACACGTTCTGATTGGTGGCACCAAACTGGTTGAGGTAGTCGATGAATCGCTGCGGGCTGATGGATGTCAGGCCGATGGTCGTATTTTCCAGTGCCAGTCCGTAGTGGAACATCTCTTCATCACTGATGGGAACGCCGTAACGTACCCCGCCTCCATATGTCTCGGAGGTATATTGGCTGATAGAGATAGTCGTCGCATTGGTTCTGCGTTTGTACACATCGAAGCCACGACTGATACCGTCATCCGTGTAATAGGGATTGGTATAGGAGACGGAATAGACTTGGTTGACCTTGCTGGTATTGACCTGTGTAGATAGATAGTTGCCTGTACCAAACAGATTCGACTGTGTCACCCCACCCATCAGAGTCAGTCCTTCATTGTCGCTCAGGCCCGCCCCCAGATTGAAGTTCCCTGTGGGCTTCTCAGCAATCGAAAGATTCAGGTCGATCTGATCGTTCGTCCCCTGCACTGGTTGCGTCTCGACATTCACCGATGAAAAGAAAGCCAGTCTATCGATGCGCTGTTTGGATTTCTTGATTTTGGAAGTGGCGAACCATCCGCCTTCCATCTGACGGAACTCACGGCGGATGACTTCATCTCGGGTCTTATCGTTGCCCGTCACATTGATGCGACGCACATAGGCACGTTGCATCGGATCGACCACGAATGTGAATCCGACCGTATGTTTCTCTTTATCCACATCCAGCATCGCACTCACGTTGGCGAATGCATAACCGTCTTCACCATACTGTTCCCTGATCCTGTCAGATGAAGCTGTCAGCGCTTCACGCGAGAACGTATCACCCGCTTTCATTGTGATCAGCTCGCGTATCTGCTCTTCGGTCAGCCCCCCCTTAGCCACTGCGATCTTTACGTCGGATAGAGAATACTTTTCACCCTCGGTGATATTCAAGGTGATGTAGATATCTTTTTTATTCGGGGAGATGGAGACCTGAGTGGAATCGACCGTGAAATCCATATAACCAGAATTCAGATATAAGCTTCGAATCGATTCGATATCTGCGGCTAGTTTGGGTTTGGAGTATTGATCATTGTTCGTAAACCAAGTGAACATCCCAGGCGTAGTGAGCTTCATCACATCGAATAGCTCATCTTCCGAGTAAGCCTTGTTTCCAACCAAATTGATCTGACGGATCTTTGATGGCTTACCCTCTGTCACGTCAAAACTCACAGCGACGCGGTTACGTTCTAATTCTTTGATCGTCGTTTTCACTAAGACTGCGTATTTGCCACGTGCCACGTACTGGCGTTTCAATTCGTGCTCGGATTTATCCAATGCTGACTTGTCGAATATACGTCCTTCTCCTAAGCCCACCAACTTCAAGTTGTCACGTAATTGGTCTTTGGGGAAATCTTTGACGCCATTGATCTCGACACTATCGATGGTCGGGCGCTCTTGTACGCGCACGACGAGCACATCTTGATCATTCAATAGCTGCACATCCTTGAAGAATCCTGTAGAGAACAGGGCACGC
>JBGSWB010000233.1:0-3288 GCA_041752675.1 Sideroxydans sp.
GCCATATTCAGCAAAGGCTTTTTCCAGACCAGCTGCATCGTTGTAATCCAACACCGTGGTCAACGCGGCGATCTCGGCGGGCACGCCGGAAGAGCTGGGTTGGCCGAACGTCAGCGCGCCGGAGCCCGCTTTCACCAACAGGCCATCCGAGTGGCCGTGGTAGCAACCTTCGAATTTGATGATGCGTGAGCGCCCTGTGAAGCCACGCGCCAAACGGATCGCCGTCATCGTCGCTTCAGTGCCGGAGCTGACTAAGCGCACCATCTCCAGCGACGGCAAAATCTTGCACAAAGTTTCAGCGATCTCCAATTCGGCAGCCGTAGGCGCACCGAAGCCTAAGCCTTCGGCAGCAGCAGCTTGTACTGCTTTCACCACTTCGGGATGGCAGTGCCCAACGATCATCGGCCCCCATGAATTCACGTAATCGATGTATTGCTTGTCGTCGGCATCCCACACATAAGCACCCTTGCCGCGCTTGAAGAACAGCGGTGTGCCACCGACCGATTTGAATGCGCGCACCGGCGAATTCACTCCGCCGGGAATGAGCTTCTGGGATTGATCGAAGAGTTCTTGATTGTGAGATGTCATTGCTGGATACCTTTATAAATTTCTTTTGCGGGCGAATCGCGTCGTCGCGTGCTCGCTCATTCCTCGTCTATCAACTCGATATGCCTCGTCATTCGCTGTGCGGCTCCTTGCGCTTCATCCCGCAAAAGCAAATTTCTAAAGGCATCCTTACTTCTTTTCAAACAAATAGCCAAAACCTCGGGCACTCGCTTCGATGTCCGTCGCATCCCAGAGTGCAGAGATGACGGCCAGTGAATCTGCGCCTGCCTGAATTAGTTCGGCACCATTTTGTTGCGTGATGCCGCCGATCGCTACGATGGGAACGTGTATCTCATGGCGAGCTTCGCGCAACATAGAGATTTCTGCTTTCACCGCTTCGGGTTTCACGCTCGATGGGAAGAACGCACCGAACGCAACGTAATCTGCACCCTGCTGAACAGCAGCCAACGCCAAAGGAGCGCGATTATAGCAAGATACCCCGATGAGCTTAGTTTCACCGAGTAGAGCACGTGCCGCCGCCACGCTACCGTCCTCGCCACCCAGATGTACGCCATCGGCATCGACCTGTGCGGCGAGTGTCGCATCATCGTTCACGATGAAGGTGGTGTTAAATTCGCGGGTGATGTCTCTTAAAGCTGAAGCTTGTCGCAACTGAAGTGCAGCATCGGCGATCTTATTGCGGTATTGCAGTACGCGTGCGCCGCCATGTAGAGCGAGCCGGACTTTGCGCAGTAACTCGCTGGTGTCAGCAAGGTCTGGCGTGATTGCGTACAGGCCCGCAACAGCAGGCTTAGTGGCGAGTCTCTTCACCGTCTTTTTCTTCGCCTTCTTCGTCACGCGCCCAGAACAAACGATCCGGGATGTGCTGTCCCATGCCGGGACGGAAGCCATATTTCAGTGCTTCCCACGTGTATTCCTGAGCCTCATGTACGGCGTCTTCCATAGACAAGCCGTTCGCCAGTAACGCAGCGATAGCGGAAGCCAAGGTGCAGCCGGAGCCGTGATAGATGCCGGGCAGGCGTGGCCAAGTGTCGGCACGCACGATGCCGCGCTCGCCGTACAGGGTGTTGATGACTTTCGGTGTGTTCTCGTGGGTGCCGGTGATGAGCACGTACTCGCAACCCAGTTCCAAGATGCGTTTGGCGCACTGCTCAAGATTGGGATCGTCGGAGTCATTGTCTTCATCGATGATCAGGCGGCGTGCTTCCATGCTGTTCGGCGTGAGGATGGTGGTCTGTGGCAACAGCAACTCGCGCATGGCATCCAACATGTCCTCGTTCGCTAATTCATCCCCGCGACCGGAAGCCAACACGGGGTCGAACACCAAAGGGATATCAGGATAGTCAGAGATGACTTCGGCGATGGCGGCGATGTTCTCCAAACTTCCTAGCAGACCGATCTTAAAAGCGGCGACCGGCATATCTTCCAACACGGTACGCGCTTGATCGACCACCCACTCTACCTCTACCGCTTGGATGTCATCGACGCCGCTGGAATCCTGCACGGTGATGCCAGTCACGACTGCCAGCGGGTGACATCCCATGCTGGCGATGGTCAGGATGTCGGCTTGCATACCAGCACCACAGCTAGGGTCGGTGGCGGCGAAGGTGAGAACGATGGGCGGGACGTCGGACATGATGGATTCGTTACGTTGATTTGGTTGGGGGCGATTCTAACTGAATCTAGGATGCACTGCGCCCACTCAAGTAGTTGGTGATACGAGTGAATTCGGGCACACCCAGATTCTCGGCACGCAACTGCGAATCGATATCTAGCTGAGTGAATTCCGCTTCGGACAGAAAACTTTTCAGCGTGTTGCGCAGTGTCTTGCGACGTTGGCCGAAGGCAGTGCCCACGACCTGTGCGAATAGCAATTCGTTCTTCACGATGATCTTGTCGGCGGGCATGGGGATCATGCGCACGATGGCAGAATCGACCTTGGGTGCGGGGCGGAAGGATTCTGGCGGCACGTCCAGCAGTTTCTCCATATAGAAACGGTATTGCAGCATGACAGACAAGCGTCCGTAGGCGGGCGTGGAAGGATCAGCCACCATGCGTTCCACCACTTCGTTCTGCAACATGAAATGCATGTCGGTGATGTGTGCGGCGTATTCGGCGAAGTGGAACAACAGCGGCGAGGAGATATTGTAGGGCAGGTTGCCAACGATGCGCAGAGGCGTGGCCAGCGTCGCGAAGTCGAATTGCAGTGCGTCGCCTTCATGGATGACGATCTTGTCCTGCGGGTAGTCAGTCTTCAAACGCGCGATGATGTCGCGGTCGATCTCCACCACGTGCAGCTTATCCAGTTGTTTCAACAGCGGACGCGTCAGCGCACCGAGGCCGGGGCCGATCTCCACCATGTTGTCATTCACCTCGGGGCGGATGCAACGCACGATGTCAGCGATGATGTTCTGATCGACCAGAAAGTTCTGGCCAAAATGTTTTTTTGCCTTGTGATTCATTTGAGTTTCCCAAAAAAACATTTCAGTGAAGGCTCATGCGCGTAGCGCGTGATGCCGGAACTAAACTGTTTTTTAGCTTTATGCCCGCTCATTTTTTGCCATTTCTATTGCGACTTTGATCGCCTCCAACAAGCTGCTGACATTGGCTTTGCCCGTACCCGCTAATTCGAGTGCAGTGCCATGATCGACGGAGGTGCGGATGATGGGGAGGCCGAGGGTGATGTTCACGCCTTCACCGAAGCTGGCGTGTTTAAGTACG
>JBGSWB010000234.1:0-8715 GCA_041752675.1 Sideroxydans sp.
GGCCGCTTGCTCGAATGACCGCAAAGCGTGTTCACAGCGAGTCTTCCAATCGCGGCTCTGCATGAGTAGCACGAAATCGTCCCCCCCGATGTGACCGATGAAATCCAACTTAGGGTCACACGCCCAATTGAGGATGCGCCCTGTGAGTTGGATCATCTCATCGCCCTTGCGATAGCTGTAGGTATCGTTATACGGCTTGAAGTTATCAAGGTCGCAATAGCACGCCACGAAAGGACTGTTGGCAAGCAGCAAGCGCTCGATATGTTGATTGATGGGAACGTTACCTGGTAGCAAGGTCAGTGGGTTGGCATAGCGTGCCGCTTCCAATTGCATCTGCGTGAGTTCGCGTAGCAGATCTTGTCCCGAAGCGACGCCGAAGTAGCGACCGTTCTCAGTGATGATGAACCCATCTACAAAATGACGACTGTCGGCCTCTGCGAGAAAATGACTCAACTCTTCGAGAGGCATACTCTTCTCGACCAACAAAGGATCAGCTTGGATGAGTTCACCACATGGCTTCTTGCCGTGTAGCTCGCGCTGGAAAGGCTTGGCGAACTTATCAATGAAGGAGTAGCGGTTGATGATACCTAACGGTATCCCTCCCTTGACTACAGGAATGATACGTAAACTAGGACTGGCTCCGAAACGGTCAAATATATGGTCATTCGGCAAATCGGGATGTGCCGGCTCGACGTAAGTCAACAGGCTCGATGCTGTCACTTGCGAGCGATAGCTTACTACTTCATTCTTTGGAAAGATTGAGATGTTGGATGAATTTAGGATACGGCTCGTATCTGGTGATGGCAAAGTCGGCGGCGTATGACTGGGACGTGCAATGAAGTACCCCTGTCCCAGCGCGATGCCGATGTCCCGCACCACGCGCAACTCAGCTTCCGTCTCTACTCCTTCGGCGATGACACGTGTCTCACAACTTTCTGCGATGTGATGTATCGACTTCAAGAATTGCAGTTTGATGGGGTCATGATCCACACCTTGGACGAAGTGCATGTCGATCTTGACGAACTCGGGGCGTAGCTCTGACCACAGGCGCAGGCTGGAGAATCCCTCACCTAGGTCGTCAATGGCGATCTTGAAACCCATGCTTCGGTAGTGCAACAATGCGCCGCGCATGGCTTCAAAATCATAAGTTGGTTGATTCTCAGTGATCTCAATGACGACTCGCGATGGGTCTATATCCAGTCCACGCATGAATGCCAAAGTCTGCCCATTCTTGAAATCCGGGTCGGTCAATGTCTGTGGGCTGACGTTGAGGAACAGATGACCCTGCAGGTTCTGTCTTGCGAAAGCCTCCAACACTGTTTGTCGAGACAGCATCTCCACTTCCAGCGATAGCCCCTCTTTAGTCGCCGCACCAAACAAATTAGCTGGCGAATGCAACGCGCTATCCGACGGACCACGAATCAAACCTTCAAACCCCAAGAACTCCCCACCCTGCAGGTCGAGAATCGGTTGGAACAGAGCTGTCAACCTACGTTGCTCAATGATGTCGCGTAGTGATGTCGTTGCTCTCTGGTTTTCTTGCGCGTGCATCTGATGTGACATGAATTCTGCACGCGGCGAGCGCGGAACCGCCCGCAAGAACTCCGATGGCAGTGTCGGTGAACGGTAGTATTCGGTGGACAGTATGTTAGCGGACATGAGCGCTCCTTGTGCTTTACTTAGGCTGAGCACATTAGCGTCGACGTGTTACGGTGAGATGAAAGATGTGTGAATTTTGCGGAAAGCAACTCCGTCAAAGACGGATAGGCGTTGCGCCTATACTCGGTTAGCTCTCTGCAGAACAGGCTCATGATTCTTCATCAATGAGCCTTGATCCATTTTGATTCCTACTTGGTCTGTTTTTATTTCACTGCCGGCTTCTTTGCCTTAGCGGTCTTTGGGGCCTTTTCTGCCGATTTATCTTTGATCGAAGCTTTAACCTTCACAACTGGCTTTGCTTTTTCCGCTACTTTTTCTTTCGGTTTGTCTTTGATTTCATTCTTTTTGTTCAAAGTAGCCATCATCTTGCGCCACTCTTGCAGTTGCTCATCTTCCAGCTCCATCTGTAGCGCGAGCGCTTCTTCTTTGCTTAATTTATCTTTTTCCAAGCGACGTGGCAACTTGCCAGACATTCTGGAAAGCAAGCGCTCTGATTCGATCTTGCTCAATTTCTTTACTTTTTCCGTATACAGTGGATTACTTATTTTCGACATGCCAAAACCCTCCAAGTATTTTCAATTCCTACAAAGTGGTGAAGAAGTTCAGCCTCCAAACCTAAGTTTTTTCAGCCATATAAACCCTATATGGTGAGCATATCTACTTGTAACGAATCTCTCAACTGTAATAATTCCTTCATTTAGAGCGCTGCCGGACTGATCTGCTCACTCAGGCCTGCAACAACGGAATCAAAATGTCGCATCATGCGATGTGTATGGCGCACCATCCCTTGATAGAAGCGATACATCAACAGGGGGTTAGTATAGATCAGGCTCTCGAACTTGATGCGGTCCAAGCTTAGCACTTGTGTCGACTCCAGCGCCACCACGGTCACTTTGATTGGTGAGATCGACCGACCTGAAAAAGTGATGATGCCCGCCAAGTCACCCGGATTCACCACAAAGATCGAATGGAGGCCCTCCTCACTTTCAATCAACACTTCAATACGACCTTGCACCAAAATGAATAGATTGTCGGCGTGCTCATCTCTGGGCTTTGCTATGACATCACCTTGATTGACATAACGTGTGCTCAACAACGCCAGCACGATCTCGGTCTCGCTGGCGCTCAACTCTTCTAACAGAGCTGATTTTCCTAGTATGTTTCGAATTTGCGTCATAGGACGCGCCCACCTCAAACGAGATAGCGCCTATCAAATGCTGTAGGTCACTGAAGTGAACATGGGGATAGCCACGATGATGGCGAGAACAAAACTGACACACCATCGAATGAACAAGGCGAGATCGGAATATGCTTTTTTCATATCAATGTTTCCTTTTGCGCCTCTAAATAGTCACATGGCTTCTAGTGACTGCGAAATGCATCGCTCAGTCAACAATTTGGCGCGAATGATTTTGCATTGATGTTGTTACCGACGAATGAATACCCTGTGAATGTTTTGTGTTGTGGGATAGTGCGATCAGTTGTCGCAACTTTTTGACATCGCAGTTTTATTTTTTTCAGCCAACTGCGCGATTGCGCCGAACCGATCTACCAGCCCGTTCTTTGCAAAATGATCGATGACGAATAAAGGGATCACCGTATCTGGCTCCCATATACCCTGAAACCGGAAGGTGCTTCCTTGGGGATGCGGATCAATGTGCCAGCTACCCTCGAATCTTTTCGAGTCCCCCGACAACTGCGTGAACGAGATGCCTTCGGTAGGCAATTCTTTATATTCCATCTTGGAACGTAGGCGGACTCGGAAAAACAATACCTGCTCATCGGCGACTCGATCGACCATCACAGTGTCAGATGATTGCCTGACTGAAATCGACTCGATCACACCTGGCAGACCTTTCGCTGCTTCATAGTCAGTAAGATAGTGATACGCCGCACACGTGGTCAACGAAGAATGGAATTGCGCGGCAAGAGAATAGATAGTGCCGACCCTGTTCACTTCAACCTGCAAATTTGGTTGATAGCTATCCGACCTTGCCGCGCCGGCCACGATGAACAGAAGTAAAAACGCGATGTGCTTATGCATAGCACATCTTTATAGAAGATGTATGTGACGCGAGAATGTCTGTTTCGGGTCAACTGCATTACAAAAGTGGCGTTGCCAATGGAGCAACTATGTATCAGCGCAAAGCATGCGCCAAAGAAAACGGGCATCCTTGGATGCCCGTTTAACTTCTTAGCTAACTGAGGAGGTTAGATTAGAAGGAATGAACGATACCGCCGCCCAAGTAAGTCAAAGTCGTGCTGGTTGGAACAGCCAATGTTCCGCCATTCGTCTTGTTGGATGCATAAGCTGCAAACAATTCAGTGCGTTTGGAGAAGTTGTAGCCATATTTAAGTGCCAACTGCGTAACATCGTTCTTGCCATCGGCTGCAACCAACGCAGCTGTCGTTTTTGTCGAAGCTTTACCTGCACTGGCGTAGCTTGCAGCGATGGTATGAGCACCCATCTTGTAGCCACCGACAAATTCCATGTTGCTGCCAGTAACGCTTACAGCAGCGCTGTTGTTTGTCTTGATGCTTTCAACCATTGCACCGACCCAGAAATCAGCCAAACTGTATTTGGCCACAGCACGGAGCGCAGTATCAGACTTGGTTACAAAAGTTGCATCGCCACGTGTCTCATAAGCAACTGAAGCATAGATGTCATCTTGGTCAAAAGTCGCAGCCATGGACAAGAAGCTCTTGTCTTGTGCTGTTGTCTTTGCTTCGTCTGGGCTATACATGAAAGAAGCTTGCAAACCGCTCATTACTGGAGACCAGTATTGGATCATGTTGGCTTGGCGAGTGTTGTAGTTCTTACCCGCAGAGCGACCAATCACAGCTGTAGAAGTCCAGCTAGTTGTGTTGTCGAACAACTCAATCTTGTTGTGTGCGACCTTGAATGGTGTGTCCCAGATACCTAGCATTACTTTACCGAAAGAACCTTCGATACCAACACCGCTGTTACGTGTGCCGTCAGCAAAACCCTTACCACCTGTTGCACTTCCGTCAGCATCAATTTGCGCTTCGTATTGAAAAAGAGCCTTCAGACCGTCACCCAATTCTTCGCTACCTTTTACGCCAAAACGAGAAGCATTGGTGTTCACGCGCATTTGGCTAGCTGTGTTAGCAGCGTTGCTGCCCTTTTGATCGAATGTCAGGAATGCCTTGCCGTATACATCCACGTTTTTAGTGTCGGCGAATGCCGGAGTTGTGAATGCAGCTGCAACTGCCAGTGCTACGATTGTCTTCTTCATGGTTGCTCCTAGTCATTAATTAAAAATTGCTCTGAATTCCTCAACTCACAGGAGAGGATTAAGGCTGGCTGATTATGAAGATTATTTGTGACAGGATAATTACACGAGTGTTACACATGTCTTACGCCGCGTGATTCTTTACTTAATTTATTGCTTTTATATAGTAATCGTCGAATGTGAAGGTTTTACTATCGACTCTCTGATTCAGGAGAGAAGGCCTAGCTCTTCTCCATAAAGCGTTCGATGTGGTCGAGGAAGACTCTGGTCTTGGTCGGCAGGAAACGTCGCGTGGGCATCACCGCCCATGCTGGCACCGCAGGGAAACACCACTTCGGCAACACACGCACCAAGCGACCACTCTTCACATCGCTACTAACAAAAAGATCCGGCAAGGCACCGATACCTGCGCCGTCGAGTAGCAGTTGCTGGATCATGTCGGGTGAGTTCAACGTCAACCGCCCTGGGGGCACACCTTCCCAAACTTCTTTCCCGCGCATCAATTTCCACGGCACTGCGGTTCCGCGCACAGACAACAATCGCACCGAAGTATGAAGCTCGAGATCGTCTGGATGTTTAGGAGCGGGATGTAACGCGAGGTAGATGGGGCTGGCGTAGAGCGCCATGCCCTGCTCATCGATCTTGCGTGCCACCAGCGTCGCATCGTTATCCAAGTCGCCCATGCGGATGGCGAGATCGAAGCGCTCACCGATGAGATCGACTCGACGCGAACTCAAATCAAGATCAATCTGTATCTCGGGATAGGCTTCGATAAAGGTGGCGATGGCGCGCGAAAAATGCACCTTGGCGTAATCACCCGGCATGGAGACGCGCAAACGACCGCGCGGCTGGATGTCTTGGCTACGCACGAAATCCTGCACGGTGGCGACCTCTTCTGCCACGCGCCGGCTATGGTCGAGGAATTCCTGCCCAAAATCGGTGAGGGTGAGGCGGCGTGTGGTGCGAATCAACAGACGCTGCCCCAGCGCCGATTCCAGATTCGATAAACGCCGCGAAACAGTAGCTTTAGGCATACCCAATTGGTCGGCGGCACGCACCAGACTTTCCTGCTCCACGATGGTGGCGAACAGGATGAGGTCGTCTGCGGATATTTTTGCTTGTTCCATTTGTGGAACAGTCTATCTCGAATAGATGGCTTTATCTATCATTTCGAGCCGCCTAATATACGACTCAAACGCTCAGACATTGGAGTCCAAAATGAACACTGTCACACCAACCAGCATTCGCCAAACCCGCACTGTGGAACGCCTCATTCAGGGCGTCGCCACCTCCGATGGCGCAGGCGTGAGCCTGACGCGCGTACTCACTGGCAAGTTGCAACGCCGTCTCGATCCCTACTTGATGCTGGACGCTTTCGGCAGCGATGACCCTGACGACTACATCGCCGGTTTCCCCGACCATCCGCATCGCGGCTTTGAGACCATCACCTATATGTTGGCGGGTCGTATGCGCCACCGCGACAGCGCTGGGCATGAAGGTCTACTGGGCGACGGTGGCGTGCAGTGGATGACCGCAGGCAGCGGCGTCATCCACTCCGAGATCCCCGAACAAGAAGACGGTGTGATGGAAGGTTTCCAACTCTGGCTCAACTTACCAGCGAAGAACAAAATGGCAAAGCCTTGGTACAAAGACTTCGCCAGTGCCGACATCCCCGAATACGTGACCGCCGAAGGGGTGACCGTGCGCGTCATCGCGGGTTCTAGCAACGGCGTGTCTGGAGCGGTGAGCCGCGAAGTGACCGAGCCCCTCTATCTCGATATCCATCTACCCGCAGGGGCGTCGTTCTCGACGGCGATTCCTGCCACGCACAACGCCTTCATCTACACCTATCGAGGCAGTACAACGGTCGGAGACACGGAAGTTCGAGCACAACTCATGGGTGTCCTAAGCAACATACAAACGACCGATGGAGTGACACTATCGGCCGCTGAACCCACGCGCCTCATCTTGGTGGCGGGCAAACCATTGAACGAGCCCATCGTGCAGTACGGACCGTTCGTGATGAACACACAGGAAGAGATCCATCAGGCGCTGGACGATTTCCGTGGCGGTCGCTTGGCTTAAGGAGATCGCGATGGACACACCTATTCAACGTTACAACAACACCGCCATGGCGTTGCATTGGCTGGTGGCATTGCTGATATTCGCCGCCTTCCCGCTCGGCGTGTATATGCACGACCTGCCGTTGTCGCCCACCAAGTTGCAGTACTACAGCTATCACAAGTGGATCGGCATCACGATCTTGATGTTGGTCATCGCGCGTGTGGTGTGGCGCTTCACACACACTCCGCCGCCGCTCCCAGCCGCCACACCACGCTGGGAAGTGTTGGTGAGCCACATCACGCATCTGGCACTTTATGGATTGCTGATCGCCATCCCACTCTCGGGCTGGTTGATGAGTTCCGCCAAGGGATTCCAGACCGTGTGGTTCGGCGTATTGCCACTGCCCGACCTCGTTGAGAAGAACAAAGAATTAGGCGAACTGCTCACTACCGTGCATCAAGGACTGAACGTGTTCCTCTTCTTGCTGGTGGGCATGCACATCGCTGCCGTCATCAAACACAAGTTCATCGACCACGACCAGATACTGGAACGCATGTTGCCGAAAGGAGTGAGCAAATGAAGTCACTTTTACGAGTCGTCATTTTGAGTGCTGCCTTAGTCAGCAGCATCGCCACCGCTGTCGAATTCAAACAAGTGCAGGTGAATGAAAGCGCGGTCACCTTCGGCTACAAGCAGATGGGTGTGCCCATGGAAGGCAAGTTCGCGAAGTTCTCCGCGCAGACCAGCTTCGACCCCGCCAAGCTAGCCAAGGCGCAAGCGCGTATCGACATCGACCTCGCTAGCATCGATACCGGTTCCGAAGAAGCGAATGATGAAGTGGTCGGCAAGCCATGGTTCAACACCAAAGCTTTCCCCAGCGCAGGTTTCGTTTCGACTGGTGTGAAAGCACTGGGTGGTAACCGTTACGAAGCGACGGGAAAACTCACCATCAAAGGCAAGACCTTGGATGTCACCGCGCCCTTCACCTTCCAAGCTAACGGCACACGCGGGCTGTTCGATGGTGTGTTCACTATCAAGCGTCTCGACTACAACATCGGCGAAGGTGTGTGGACAGATGTCAGCACCGTCGCCAATGAGATCCAGATCAAATTCCACCTTGTCTTAAGCGCAGCACCCAACAAGAAGTAAGCCCTCAACCCACCCTAGGAGAACAACCATGAAAAGACTCATCGCCCTCACCCTTGCTGCTTCTATCTCTTCTGTCGCCTATGCAGAACCGGTGACTTACAACATCGAGCCATCTCACTCCATGCCACGCTTCGAATACAACCACTTGGGCTATTCCATCCAGCTGAGCCGTTTCGACAAGACATCAGGCACCATCGTCCTCGACCGTATCAAACGTACCGGCTCCATCGATGTCGTGATCGACGCGAAATCGGTCAACACAGGTTCCGCCTTGTTCAATGAGCACATCCAAGCAGCTGATCTATTCGATACCGAGATGTTTCCAACCATCACTTACAAGTCGAGCAAACTCAAGTTCGACGGCGACAAAGTCGTAGCAGTCGAAGGCGACCTGACCGTGAAAGGCGTGACCAAACCCGTGAAACTCACTGTGAACTCGTTCATGTGCATGCCTCACCCGATGGTCAAGAAAGAAGCTTGCGGTGCGACCGCCACAGCCAAGATCAAACGTTCTGATTTCGGCGTGAGCAAAGGTGTGCCTTATGTCGGCGACGAGATCACGCTGACCATCCCTGTCGAAGCGATCAAG
>JBGSWB010000235.1:0-3528 GCA_041752675.1 Sideroxydans sp.
GATCTTGTTGTAGCGTTGCCCGAAACCTGGGAATAAGGTGATGCGTCCATGCGCAGCAGGATCGGCGATGTACTTACCTGTGAGCCAACCGAATGCCAGCGGGCTATAGGCGAGTAGGCCGACTTGCGACTGATGGCAGACTTCGGATAGTCCACTCTCAAAAGTACGGTTCATCAAATGGTAGGCGTTCTGGATGCTAGCGATCTTGGGTAAGCCAAGCTGTTCTGCGATACGGGCGAACTCGGAGACGCCCCACGGGGTCTCATTGCTCACGCCGATGTTTCTGACTTTCCCGGCGTTTATTGATTCAGCTAGCGCAGACAATTGTTCAGCGATAGGTGTGCTGTCGCGTGCTTGGGTCACATCGTAGCTGGTGGCACCGAACATCGGCACATAGCGGTCTGGCCAGTGGATCTGGTACAGGTCGACGTAGTCCGTCTGTAAGCGCCGCAGGCTGGCATCGATGGCGGCATGGATGTGCTCACGGTTCACGCGCGGGCCATTGCGTATCCAGCTGAAGCCACGTGATGGGCCGGCGATCTTGGTGGCGATGACGAGTTTGTCGCGCTGTTGATGTTTGAGCCAGTTGCCTATGTAAGTCTCAGTAAGGTGGACAGTCTCGGCGCGTGGCGCGACAGGGTACATCTCGGCGGTGTCGATGAAGTTCACTCCGCGCGACACCGCATAGTCGAGCTGTGCATGCGCCTCAGCCTCGGTGTTCTGTTCCCCAAACGTCATCGTGCCCAGAGACAGGGCGGATACTATTAGGTCGCTAGAGCCGAGTTGGCGATATTCCATGTCAGCCGCGCGTGTTGGACTGTGTAGAGAACTGGGTCAGCTCGATCAGCGGTGTAGCTTGCCAGCCGGCCTTGCGATGTTCGGCCACGACATTGGTGAAGATGCCGCCGCGCACGTAGAACTTGGCGGTGAGGCGCATGAAACGCGGCTGGGTGGCGGCGACCAAATCGTCCAAGATACGGTTGGTCACGTCCTCGTGGAAGTGACCTTCGTTACGGAAAGACCACATGTACATCTTGAGGCTCTTCAGCTCGACGCATTGCTGGTCGGCGATGTAGTCGAGGATGAGCGTGGCGAAGTCCGGCTGTCCGGTTTTGGGGCATAAGCATGTGAATTCAGGCACTTCCATGTGGATGTGGTAGTCACGATTCGGCTGCGGATTGGGGAAGGTCTCCAGTGCTTTGCTGGGTTGGGTCGTCATGTTTGGTAGCCTTTGGGAGTTCAGTTAGAATGCCGCGCATTATAACGTTTGCTCGATTCCAAATTGCGTCTCAGTCAAATCAAATTAGCCGGCTTCAAGTCCTTCGTTGACCCGACCCAAATCTCCCTGCCCGGACAGTTGGTAGGTATCGTGGGTCCGAACGGTTGCGGAAAGTCCAACGTCATCGATGCTTTGCGCTGGGTGTTGGGTGAGTCGCGCGCTTCGGCTTTGCGCGGTGAATCGATGCAAGACGTCATCTTCAACGGTTCTGGCAATCGTAAGCCCGTGTCACGCGCGAGCGTCGAGCTGGTGTTCGACAATTCCTTGGGCAAGGTCGGCGGCCAATGGGCTAGTTATGCCGAGATCTCCATCAAACGCGTGTTGCAGCGTGATGGCGATTCCAACTACTACATCAATAATCAGAACGTCCGTCGCAAGGACATCACCGACATCTTCTTAGGTACTGGCGTCGGTGCTCGCGCTTACGCCATCATCGAACAGGGCATGATCTCGCGCATCATCGAGGCTAAGCCTGAAGAGTTGAGGGTGTTCTTGGAAGAAGCGGCAGGTGTGTCCAAATATCGTGACCGTCGCCGCGAGACCGAACTTCGTCTTGGTGATACGCGTGGCAATCTATCCCGCGTATCCGACATTCTTCACGAACTGGGTAATCAATTAGGTCATCTGACTGGCCAAGCCGAGATCGCCAAGACCTACCGCGAATTGGAAGCGCGTCGTGAGACGACGCAGCGCCTATTGTGGTTGGTGAATAAGCAAGAATCTGAAGCACGCCGTGTGCGTTACGCGCAACAAGTCGAAAAGACCAAGAACGAACTGGAATCCGAGATCGCCAAGTTGCGTGAGGTGGAAAGTAAGTTGGAAGGTGCGCGCACCGAGCATTTCGCATTGTCTGATGCGCTACATGCGAAGCAAGGTGACTTGTATGCTTCCAATGCAGAAGTCGCTCGACTAGAGCAGCAGATATCTTTCTTGGTCGAGCAGCGTAACCGCTTGGCACAACAGATACAGAACGGTGAGCGCCAGATCGCTCAACAAAAATCACAGCTGCAAGGATTGAAGACATTGCAGGAGCATTGGTTGAGGCAGCAAGAGGATAGCGGTACGCGCGTCACGGTTTGCGAGGAGCGCGCAGCTACTGAAGCCCAATCGCTACCGCAAACCGAGGAGGCTGCGAAAGTCGCTCAAGAACGCCATAACGCGATGCAGCGCGAACAGTTGCTGATCCAACAGCAACTACAGCTGGCTGAGACTCAGCGTGCGCATATCCAAGGCAACGTCCAACAACTGGATAGCCGTCGTTCACGTTTATTGTTGGAGCGTGACAATCTGCCGCGTGCCGATGAGGAAGGCTTGCAACAGGCGCAGCAGCAGTTGGCTGAGATGCAGATGCGTCATGAAGAGCAGCATCATCAGTTGGCTCAACTACAAGAACAACTCCCCTTGGCCGATGCGGCTAGACGTGAGGCACGCGATGCGGCGCAGGAGTTGGAGCGCCAATTGTCTCAAGTCGAAGCGCGTTTAGGCGCGCTCAAGCAACTTCAATCTCAGGTCGATAACGACAAGAACCTGAAGGCATGGTTGGAGCGTCACCAATTGGATAGCGCGCCACGTCTGTGGCAGTCCATCCGCATCGAGCAAGGATGGGAAGATGCGCTGGAAGCGGTGTTGCGTGAACGTATCAATGCATTGTCCTTGAATCGTTTGGAGGATGCGTCGGGCTGGAGCGATGTTCCACCTGCCAAGTTGGCAGTTTATGCCGCTGATGGTGCGCGCCAGACAGCCAATGCGGCTCACGCTAATTTGACCCCGCTGGCAGATTACGTGCGCTACCAAAATGATCAAGCCGCGCCCGTCGTCAATGATTGGCTTTCTGGCGTGTATGCCGTGGCTGATCTGGATGAGGCGCTGCGCTTGCGTTCTAGCTTGCCGGCAGGTGCGTGGCTAGTGACGCCCAAAGGCCATTTGGTCGGAGCTCACAGCGTGTTGTTCCACGCGCCAGATGGACAAGTACATGGCATCTTGGCGCGTCAACGCGAGATCGAGCAATTGCAAGTCGAGGCATCCCAAAGAGCAGATGCTGTGGGGCAGGGGAAACTCAAGGTCTCACAAGCTGAAGAGGCTTACCTGAATATCGAGGGGCGTATCGGACCTTTGCGTAGTGAAGGTGCTGAGTCACAACAACGCCAACACCAGATCCAGATGCAGATACTCAAGCTGACTCAGGCGAATGAACGGAGTGCCGAGCGCGATTCGCAGATCGCTCAAGAGTTGGAAGAGATGGCTGAACG
>JBGSWB010000236.1:0-5781 GCA_041752675.1 Sideroxydans sp.
CAAAGGCTTGTGTGGTGGTTTGAACACCAACCTATTGCGCTTGGCTGTAAACGAGATGAAGGCATGGGAAGGTGAAGGTAAGGGATTGCTCGTTTGCCCTATCGGTAACAAAGGCTTCGGCTTTATGAACCGCATCGGCGCGAAAGTGAAGTCGCACATGGTTGGTCTGGGTGATACACCACACGTAGAGAAGCTGATCGGCACCGTGAAAGCGATGCTGGATGCTTACGTTGCAGGTGAGATCGATGCGATCTATCTGAGCTACAACCACTTCATCAACACCATGCGCCAAGAGCCTCGCGTCGAGCAGTTGTTGCCGCTGACCGGTGAGAAGTTGGGTACCAGCGATGCGACTTGGGATTACATCTACGAGCCGGACGCGAAGAAGGTCATTGACGAGTTGTTCGTTCGCTACATCGAGTCCTTGGTCTACCAGGCCGTCGTTGAGAACATCGCTTCCGAGCAAAGCTCACGTATGGTGGCGATGAAGGCAGCGTCTGACAATGCGAAGAGCGTCATCAGCGAACTCAAGTTGGTCTACAACAAAGCACGTCAGGCAGCGATCACCAAGGAAATCTCCGAGATCGTGGGCGGCGCAGCGGCGTTAGAGTGATTTTAGTTAGCTAAAGAATTTTAGAATTAATTTAGACGGGGAATCTTAAAATGAGTCAAGGAAAGATTGTTCAGTGTATCGGCGCGGTGGTTGACATCGAGTTTCCGCGCGACAAAATGCCAAAGGTCTACGAAGCGTTGACATTGGCAGACGCAGGTAACTCCACAGCTGAACCTGGCTTGACCTTCGAGGTCGAGCAACAACTGGGTGACGGCGTGGTTCGTACCATCGCTATGGGCTCGTCTGACGGTCTCCGTCGCGGTATGGCAGTCAATGCAACCGGCCAAGCGATCCAAGTTCCAGTTGGAACAGGTACCTTGGGCCGCATCATGGACGTGTTGGGTCGCCCGATCGATGAAGCAGGTGACATCAAGTGCACCGAGCGTCGCTCGATCCATCAAGCTGCTCCTAAGTTCGATGAGTTGTCACCTTCTGTCGACTTGCTGGAAACCGGCATCAAAGTGATCGACTTGGTTTGCCCATTCGCTAAGGGCGGTAAAGTGGGTCTGTTCGGTGGCGCGGGTGTGGGTAAGACCGTGAACATGCTGGAGCTGATCAACAACATCGCTAAGCAACACGCAGGTCTGTCCGTATTCGCAGGTGTGGGTGAGCGTACTCGTGAGGGTAACGACTTCTACCACGAAATGACTGACGCAGGCGTCATCGACACTGAAGACTACACCAAGTCCAAAGTCGCGATGGTGTTCGGTCAGATGAACGAGCCGCCTGGAAACCGTTTGCGCGTTGCGCTGTCTGGTTTGACCATGGCTGAGAAATTCCGTGACGAAGGCCGCGACATCCTGTTCTTCGTGGACAACATCTACCGCTACACATTGGCAGGTACCGAAGTTTCCGCGTTGTTGGGTCGTATGCCTTCCGCTGTGGGTTACCAACCGACACTGGCTGAAGAAATGGGCCGCTTGCAAGAGCGTATCACTTCGACCAAGGTAGGTTCGATCACTTCCATCCAAGCTGTGTACGTTCCAGCGGATGACTTGACCGACCCATCTCCAGCGACTACCTTCTTGCACCTTGACTCCACCGTCGTGTTGTCGCGTGACATCGCTTCTCTGGGTATCTACCCAGCGGTCGATCCACTGGACTCCACTTCTCGCCAACTCGACCCATTAGTCGTAGGCGAAGAGCACTACACAGTGGCACGTCGCGTTCAGCAAACACTGCAACGCTACAAAGAATTGCGCGACATCATCGCGATTCTGGGTATGGACGAGTTGGCACCAGAAGACAAATTGGCTGTTGCCCGTGCACGTAAGATCCAGCGTTTCTTGTCGCAACCGTTCCACGTTGCGGAACAGTTCACTGGCGCACCAGGCAAATACGTCACGCTGAAAGAGACCATCAAGGGCTTCAAGGCGATCGTTGACGGTGAGTATGATCACCTGCCAGAACAAGCGTTCTACATGGTCGGCGGCATCGAAGAAGCAGTCGAAAAAGCCAAGACCCTGCAATAATAATCGGGAGCAACCATGGCAATGACCGTACATGTAGACGTGGTGAGCGCAGAAGAGCAGATCTTCTCCGGCTTGGCCGAGTTCGTCGTAGTACCAGGCGAAATGGGCGAGTTGGGGATCTATCCTCGCCACACTGCGTTGATGACGCGTATCAAACCAGGTGCGGTTCGCATCAAGCGCCAAGATCAAGAGCAAGAAGAGTTGGTCTATGTCTCCGGTGGCATGCTGGAGATTCAGCCTAACGTCATCACTGTGTTGGCAGATACCGCCATCCGTGGTGCAGATCTTGATGAAGCACGTGCATTGGAAGCCAAGCAAGCAGCAGAAGAAGCGATGAAGAACCGTAGTTCCGACATCGACTATGCGGCAGCTCAAGCAGAACTGGCAGAGGCACTGGCTCAACTGCGTGCCATCTCTCAAATGCGCAAGAACACGCACTAAGCAATGCATCAAAAGCAATGAACAAAAAAGCAGCTTCGGCTGCTTTTTTGTTGTCTGGACGATATACTTCGCCATCCTCAAAAAGCCACTGATATGAACGCCTTGAACATCGTCATCCTCGCTGCCGGCAAAGGCACGCGCATGTATTCAGACAAGCCAAAAGTGTTGCATGCACTCGCAGGGAAACCGTTGGTGCAACACGTCTTGGATAGAGCGGTCGAACTGAAGCCAGAACAGATCTGCGTAGTATATGGACATGGCGGTGATGCAGTGCCGCAAGCGATGACTAGCTATGGTGCGAAGTTCGTCATTCAA
Source organism: Sideroxydans sp. (assembly GCA_041752675.1). Taxonomy (GTDB): domain Bacteria; phylum Pseudomonadota; class Gammaproteobacteria; order Burkholderiales; family Gallionellaceae; genus Sideroxyarcus. Next base: position 2,842 of record JBGSWB010000236.1, read on the forward strand.
GAACCACAACTCGGCACCGGGCATGCCGTACAACAAGCCATGCCGCACCTCGCAAACGATAGCCGCACTTTGGTGTTGTACGGTGATGTGCCGCTGACCCAAGCGCAAACTTTGCAACAGATGCAACAAGCAGGTGAAGGCCTAGTATTACTTACGGTGAATCTAGATAATCCGACAGGCTATGGCCGCATCGTGCGCAACGCACAAGGTGCGGTCCAGTGCATCGTCGAAGAAAAAGATGCGAACAACGAACAACGCAAGATCACCGAAGTGAACACGGGAATCCTGCTCGCACCACCCAAGAAATTGCGCGAGTGGTTGAGCAAGCTGGGCAACAACAACGCTCAAGGTGAGTACTACCTTACCGACATCGTAGCGATGGCTGTTGCTGATGGTATCCCTGTCAGCTCGACACAACCCGCCCACCTTTGGGAAGTCGAAGGTATCAATAACAAATCACAACTCGCCACGTTGGAACGTGTATGGCAGCAAACGGTAGCAGGGAAATTGATGGCGCAAGGTGTCACCTTGGCGGACCCAGCTCGCTTGGACGTGCGGGGGAATCTGAGTTGTGGTCGCGATGTCGAGATCGACGTTGGATGTATCTTCGAGGGACAAGTGACACTGGGAGATCGTGTGCGAGTGGGAGCTTACAGCATCATCAGTAATGCCAGCATCGAACAGGGTACGCAGATCGCCGCCTACAGCCACATCGATAGCAGCGAAGTGGGGGCTAACTGTCATATCGGACCCTATGCTCGTTTGCGTCCTGGAACAAAATTGGCAGAGGATGCTCACGTGGGCAACTTCGTCGAGATAAAAAATAGCGAAATCGGAAAAGGTAGCAAGGCCAACCATCTAAGCTATATCGGGGACAGCACGGTGGGTAGTCGTGTCAACATCGGCGCAGGTACCATCACCTGCAATTACGATGGCGCGAACAAATTCCGCACCATCATCGAAGACGATGCTTTCATCGGTTCCGATACACAACTAGTGGCTCCCGTCCGTGTGGGCAAGGGCGCGACCATCGGTGCAGGTTCAACCATCACCAAAGACGCACCTGATAACGAATTGACTTTGTCGCGTAGCAAACAGATAACCATTAACGGGTGGAAGCGCCCGCAGAAAGTGAAGAAATAATATGTGCGGAATCGTCGGCGCTATCGCAAAACGAAACATCGTGTCCATTCTGGTGAATGGATTGTTGCGCTTGGAATATCGTGGATATGACTCGGCCGGTCTGGTCGTGGTCCATGATGCGAAACTTGAGCGAGTGCGCAGTGCAGGACGCGTCGCCGAGTTGGGACAAAAAAGCGCAAACACCTATGGTGAATTAGGGATCGCTCACACGCGCTGGGCGACCCACGGCGTACCAAGTGAACGCAACGCTCACCCACACATGAGCCGTGATCTCATCGCGGTCGTACACAACGGCATTATCGAGAACTACGAAGAACTACGGGTCGAGCTGACCGCTCAAGGGTATGAGTTCACCTCAGATACCGACACCGAAGTGATCGCTCACCTGATACATAGTCACTATGCCCAAGGCAGTCTGCTAATTGCTACGCAGATGGCGCTATCGCAGTTAGTGGGTGCCTACGCCATCGGCGTCGTGGCGGCCGATAATCCACATCAACTCATCGCTGCACGTAAAGGTAGCCCGCTGTTGTTGGGTGTTGGCATTGGTGAGCACTTCGTCGCATCGGATATGTCTGCGCTTCTACAAGTCACCAAGAACCTGGTGTATCTGGAAGAAGGTGATGTGATCGAAGTGAACATAGAGAACTATCGCATCTTCGATCAGCAAGGAAATCTGGTGCAACGTGAGGTACACGTGAGCGAGTTGGACAACGACAGCGTCGAGCTGGGTGAGTACCAACACTACATGCAGAAAGAGATCCACGAACAACCTCAAGCGTTGGCTGACACCTTGGAGTCAGTGTGCAACAGCCAATCACTGGTACCCGGGATCTTTGGGGCGGAAGCCAACACCATCTTCCCGCAAGTCGAGAACATCCTCATCCTCGCCTGTGGCACCAGCAACCACTCTGGCCAAGTCGCACGCTACTGGTTGGAAGAGATCGCGGGTATCCCGTGCAACGTCGAGATCGCCAGCGAATATCGTTACCGCGTCAGTGTGCCCAATCCAAAGACATTGGTTGTCACAATCTCGCAATCGGGTGAGACGGCCGATACCTTGGCTGCACTCATCCACGCCAAGACGACCGGCCATGCTTTCACCTTGGCCATCTGTAACGTACCTGAGAGTGCCATCATCCGTCAGTCCAAACTGCGTCTGCTGACCCGTGCAGGTCCTGAGATCGGTGTGGCATCGACCAAGGCCTTTACCACCCAACTAGCAGCTTTGTTCCTGCTCACCTTGGTCATGGCGAAACTGCGCGGTCGCCTGGATGTAGACCGCGAGCAGCAGTTCCTGCACGAGTTGCGGCATCTACCTGCAGCAGTACTAAAGGTGTTGGCGTTAGAGCCGAAGATCGCCGAGATGTCCAAGCATTTCGCCAACAAACACCATGCCCTATTCTTGGGTCGTGGTATGCATTTCCCCATCGCTGCTGAAGGCGCATTGAAACTTAAAGAGATCTCCTACATCCACGCCGAAGCATATCCTGCGGGTGAGCTGAAGCACGGCCCGCTGGCTTTGGTAGATGCCGATATGCCCGTAGTGTCCGCTGCGCCGAACGACATCCTGCTGGAGAAACTGAAATCGAATCTGCAAGAAGTCAAAGCACGCGGCGGCGAGTTGTTCGTCTTTGCCGATGCCCAGACCCACATCAAAGAGTCCGACGGCGTCCACATCCTGCAAATGCCCGAACACGCGGGCTTTTTAAGTCCTATTCTGCACACCATCCCTTTACAGCTGCTGGCATATTACGTAGCACTGGAAAAGGGAACGGATGTGGACAAACCGCGCAA
>JBGSWB010000237.1:0-15203 GCA_041752675.1 Sideroxydans sp.
CAATGGGCTACGACAGCTACACAGCGCTCATCGCCGAGCTTGACCCGATCCGTGATTTCGTCAGCACCCAATTCGAAGCCGTGTTCGGAGACAAACAAGATAACAGTGAGACGCATGGCTGGCACGAGGGTAGCGACCACGACGAACTGAACTCGATGTTGCAAGGACTCGGTTACTCCGACACGCAATCTCTATCCGACACCTTGCATCAATTCCGCACGGGTAGTCGCTATCGTCAATTGCCTGACATCAGCCGGCAACGTATGGATGCGCTCATTCCTAGATTCTTGACGCTGTGCGCCACTGAGGAAAATCGAAACGATACCTTGCGGCGCGCACTCACCCTACTCGAAGCCATCGCGCGGCGCGCATCCTACCTCGCCTTCCTCGCCGAATACCCTAAAGCCTTGCCACGTTTGGTACGCATGCTTTCAGCCAGTGCATGGGCAGGTGACTATCTGACGCAGCACCCCATCCTGCTGGATGAGTTGCTGGATACGCGTGAACTTTACGATGCGCCCGATTGGGCTAGCCTAGATACACAACTGGGTACGCGTCTGGCCGAGCATGCGGGTGATACGGAACGGGAAATGGATGTGTTGCGCCAGTTCCAACAAGCACAGACCTTCCATCTACTCGCGATGGATCTGCAAGGCATCTTGCCGCTGGAGAAACTCAGCGACCATTTGAGCGACCTCGCCGACATGATCCTGCGCCACACACTTGATTTATGTTGGCGTGATGCGCGCAAAAAACATCAAGAGCATCCTCAGTTCGCCATCATCGCCTACGGCAAACTCGGCGGCAAAGAGCTGGGATACGCCTCTGACCTCGATCTCGTCTTCGTCTATGACGACCCACACCCTGATGCGGGTCAGATATACGGACGCTTGGCACAACGCATCAACACCTTGCTTTCCAGCCACACCGTAGCTGGGCGTCTGTATGAGGTCGATCTACGTCTACGTCCGAATGGGGAGAGTGGTTTGCTGGTCAGCTCTATCGAAGCCTTCGATGAATACCAGCGCAAACATGCTTGGGTTTGGGAACATCAGGCGCTGACGCGCGCGCGTTTTTGCGCAGGTGACACCTTGGTCGGCGCGAGCTTTGAGCGCATCCGAACAGAGATATTGCGTCTTCCGCGTGAATTGGAGGCACTCAAATCATCCATCCTCGAGATGCGCCAAAAGATGCATGACGGCCACACGAACGACACCGAGCTATTCGACATCAAGCACGACAGTGGCGGCATGGTAGATATCGAATTCATGGTGCAGTTCTTGGTATTGGCATATGCGGCGCAGCACCCTCGGTTAGCAGAGAACAGCGGCAATCTTGCCCTATTGGAAACGGCTACTGAGTTGGGACTGATAGAGAAAAAATCTAGTGATGGCGTGCGCGATATCTATCGCCAACTGCGGCTGACTCAACACCAGATGCGGCTGAACAACCTGAATGCGTGCCGCATCGAACACAATAGGCTTAACACCTCTTCAGTGTCCAGCCTGTGGAAGAAACTGTTGCTCGAATGAAATGGTTCAGACCTGCGCAGGCGCAGCGCCCTGTGCGGGAAGTTGATATACGTTGTTCTTAGCAGAGTTGCTCATCGCATCAGCCAAGCCGGTCAAACGATAGGATGTCATCTCGCCTTTACCCTTGACATTCAGCACCGCAGGAGGCTCGAACAAGTATTCGTGGCGCAAGCGATTGTATGTGAGCTTATCCGTGAGGATGTGTCCACTCGTCGCATCGTCCGTCAAACGACTAGCGATGTTGACCGTATCACCCCATAGGTCATAGATGAATCGCTTCGTACCAATGACACCTGCAACGACCGGCCCCGTAGCGATACCCACATGCACACCCAAATTACGCTTCGCGGATAGTGGGTGATTCTTGACGAACTCGATCATCTCCAAAGCCATGTTCGCCACGTCTGCCGCGTAGTCTGGACGATCCCGCGAGATACCACCGACAACCATGTAGGCATCGCCGATGGTCTTGATCTTTTCCAATCCATACTTCTCTGATAACTCATCGAATCCAGAGAAGATGGTATTCAACAATCCGACCATCTGTTCAGGCGACATCTGCTCGGTCAACTGTGTGAAATTCACCAGATCAGCGAACATCACCGTCACATCGGCATAGCCATCGGCGATCAAGCCCTCGTTACTCTTCAGGCGCTCAGCGATGTTGGAAGGCAACACATTGAACAACACGCGCTCCGACTTCTTCTGCTCGTCCGCCAAGAGAGAATGTTGCTCATCCAGTTGCTTCTTGATCTTTTCAGTCTCCACCACGAAGTGGCGCACCAAGAAATACAGGATAGACGACATCGCAGCAAAGTTGAGTGCGAAGAACAAGCCTATCGTGTTCATCGGGATACCTGCACTGCCACCGCTTCCCAAGATGTAATCAAAGACGCCCGACACAACGGTCAACACCATGTAGGCAAAGAACCAAGGAATGGAGTCGCGCCAACTGGAAACGACCAAGGCACCAATCGGTGCCAGTAATGCCCACAGAGTGACACCACTGGAAGTCACCGAACTCCCCATACTCCACTGCATGATGAAGGGAGCGAACAGGAACAGGGAAAGTTGGATGAAACGCAAGACCACGAAGTTGCGAGTCTTGACGTAATAGATGAGGGAAGACACCGAAATAAGTTGATAGACCAAGGGAACATCACTGGAGAAGTTGACCCCCATCGCCCAATAGATAGCCAGCCACAACATAACGGCTAGGGTCATGAATGCAGCGGCGAAGATAAGCAAGCTGCGACGTAGCTTCTCTTCTTGTGATTCCATGATTTCTGGTTTGATCTCTTTCGAGCTGATGTGTTGCACTCTATCGCCCCAAATTCTCTTAAATTCTTGGTGTGATAATTACATGAACGGCTAATAAAGGAAATAGGACAAAGGAAATAGAGGACAGTGCAGGTACCTCACGATGGGCGATGCTTCATAAATGCCTAGGAAACAGCTAGAATCACAATCTTCACAATCTCTAACGATTTAAGGAAATCTCCCATGTCCATGTCCGACCGCGACGGCTTTATCTGGCACGACGGCAAGCTCGTCCCCTGGCGCGAAGCTACTACCCACGTCCTTACCCACACTTTGCATTATGGTATGGGTGTGTTTGAAGGGGTGCGCGCTTACAAGACGACTCAGGGCACAGCGATCTTTCGCTTGCAGGAGCACACTGACCGCCTCTTCAATTCGGCTTACATCTTCAAGATGAAGATGCCGTATGACAAAGAGACCCTGATGGAAGCGCAAAAAGAAGTGGTGCGCGCCAACAAACTGGAATCCTGCTACATCCGCCCTATCGTGTTCTACGGCTCAGAAGCCATGGGTATCGCCGCCACCAAGATCAGCACTCACGTCGCCATCGCCGCTTGGCCTTGGGGTGCGTACCTAGGTGAAGAAGGTATGAACAAGGGCATCCGCGTCAAGACCTCAAGCTTCACGCGCCACCACGTCAACGTGAACATGTGCCGCTCAAAGTCGGTCGGCACATATACCAACTCCATCTTGGCTCATCAGGAAGTCGCACAAGATGGCTACGACGAGGCCTTGTTGCTTGATGTGGATGGCTATGTCGCCGAAGGTGCTGGCGAGAACATCTTCATCGTAAAGAAGGGCAAGCTGTACACACCAGACCTGACCTCATGTTTAGAAGGTATCACGCGTGACTCCATCATCACCTTGGCGAAAGACATGGGACTGGAACTGATCGAGAAGCGCATCACTCGCGACGAGGTCTATTGTGCTGAAGAAGCCTTCTTCACCGGCACGGCGGCAGAAGTGACACCGATACGAGAGCTGGACACACGCACCATCGGCATCGGCAGTCGCGGCCCAGTCACCACCAAATTGCAGACTGCATTCTTCGAAATCGTCAGCGGCAAGAACCCGAAATACGCTTCTTGGCTGGCACACGTATAACAACAGACCAGAGGGGAAGAACATGTCCAATGAGAACATCACACAACGTTACGTGGAAGTGACCGCAGAGGCTCTACCTTTGTTCTGCCCCTCGCCTGCGGTCAGCCTGTGGAGCGCTCACCCGCGCGTCGCCATTCCAGTGGCGGAGTTGGGTGAGGCTGTCTGCCCTTACTGCGGGACACACTATAAATTCAAAGGTGAACGTCCACACGGACATCACTGATCTCAACGCATTCGTAGCGTTAGACACCCGTGAAGAAGATACTCATCATCGCCCCTAGCTGGGTGGGCGACTGTGTGTTGATGCAACCTATGTTGCATCGGCTCATACAACGCTATCCTGGCGCGCAACTGGATGTATTGGCTCCGCCTTGGACCGAAAAGCTCCTGCGCCAAATGCCTGAAGTGAACGAGGTCATCAACAATCCGTTCGCGCACGGTGCTTTCCGATTTTCAGAACGGCGCGCACTAGGTCGACTATTGCAGGCGGCTAAATACGACCAAGCCATCGTGTTGCCGAATTCGTGGAAGTCGGCACTCATCCCCTATTTCGCCGATATCCCAGTGCGCACTGGCTTCGTTGGCGAGATGCGTTTCGGTCTGCTCAACGATGCACGCAAGCTTGATAAATCCAAGCTCCCCCTGATGGTCGAGCGTTTCTCACAACTCGCTGAAGACAAGAGGCAAGATATCGCTCGCCCTATAGAGAATCCTCGCCTGCAGGTGAGCGAGGAACAAAAGAGGCTGGTACTGGAACGATTCGAACTGAGTAGCGATCGACCTATCGCGGCTTTTTGTCCAGGTGCAGAGTTCGGCCCCGCCAAACGCTGGCCTGTGCAGTATTACGCAGAACTAGGACAACGGCTGTTCGATCAAGGGTATGCGATCTGGTTGATAGGTTCGCCGAAAGATAAGGAGGTCGCCGACAAGATCGTGGCGCTAGGCAACTCGCATGCGATCAATCTGTGTGGCACGACTGACTTGAGCGATGCCATCGCACTCATCGCTAGCGCCAGCTTGGTGATCAGCAACGATTCCGGTTTGATGCATATCGCAGCAGCGCTGGACAGACCAATGCTCGCCATCTTTGGCTCTAGCAGCCCTCGCTTCACGCCACCACTGTCTACCAAGGCTGACGTGTTGCGCCTCGACCTTCCTTGCAGCCCATGTTTCAAACGGGAGTGTCCATTGGGGCATTTCAATTGCATGATGCAACTCACTCCCCAAGAAGTCGCTAGGCACATCCCCTTGACCTCCAAGTGAGTGTGGCGGCAGACCTTACAACTTTGATTCCATCGAACCAACTTCCTTCTTTTCTTGGCTATAAATGGCGTAGCAGTTCTTACCCGCCTGCTTGGCTTGATACATCGCCTCATCGGCGTGGATCAACAATTTCTCCACACCTGTCGCATCAATAGGATATAGGCTGACACCGACACTGGCTGTCACATTCGCACTGAATTCACCCAGTTCACAAGGTTGCGCCACTGCCTTGATGATCTTACGCAAGAGCCGCTTTAAACCTTCACCGAACACCGCGCCTCGCAACAAGATAGTGAATTCATCCCCACCTAAGCGAGCAACGGTATCCCCCTCTCGCAAACAACCTCGCAACCTAGATGCAATGACCTGCAACAACCTATCCCCCGCAGCGTGTCCGCGCATATCGTTCACAGCCTTGAATCCATCAAGATCGATGAACACAACCGCAAAGTGAGTGTTGTCTCGCTTCGCATGCGATATCTCTTGCTGCATGCGATCTTGAAACAACATGCGATTGGGAAGTTCGGTGAGAGCGTCATGATAGGCAAGATAGTGGATCTCTTCTTCCAGTCTTCTCTTTTCCGAGATATCTTGCTGCACAGCAAGAAAGTGCGTGATTCGGCCATAAGAGTCAGAAATAGGCGAGACACTCTGAGTAACGGTATATAACTCACCAGCTTTGTTCCTATTCACCACATCGGCACGCCAAGCCTTTCCCGCCAAGATATCTCGCCATAGCCCCTCCCAGAACTCGGCTCCATGTTGATTCGAATTGAACAAGCGTGGCTGTTTGCCGATCAGCTCGAGCATGGGATAGCCGCTGAATCTGGAGAGCGCATCATTCATCCAAATAATATTCCCTTCCCTATCTGTTATGAACATCGCGTTCGCAGCATTGCTCATCGCAACTTCCATCAAGCGCAGATCCTGCCTCTCTTGCGCCGCCAATATCGCAACCGTCACGCGTGCTGCAAATGCAGATAGCCTGCTGACTGTCAATTTGTCGAATGTGTCTTCACGTGCCGAATACAACATCAAAGCACCTATCACTTCACCTCTGATCCCTAAAGGCATCGCCAGCACGCTGCGCATATCGAACTTCTGCGCCCGTTCACGCCAAGGCTTGAATCGAGGGGATTCGGCACTTAGCACCACCGGTCTGTTCTCGCGGATGGCTGTACCTGTGGTTCCTCCACCTTCTGGCGTTCCATCCCAACGGACCACGACATTCTCAAGATAGGGTGTCACACCTGCAGCAGCGGCTATAGACACTTCGCCACCCTCTTGCTTCATACCTATCCATACCAGTTTAAAATCGAATAGCTCGACCATGCGTTGACACACACGTTTGATGACACTTTGCAAGTCATAATTATTCAAGATGTATTGATCGATCTCTTGCAACAGGTGATCGGTCACGACCTGCTCTCTCAAGCTATAGCGCAACTTCGCAGCCACCAACTCCCGCTCCAAAGTAGGTATGAGACGCCCGTCCTCCCTCACCAAGACACAATCGTGCGCACCAATTTTTGTCGCATTCTCCAAGCTGAGTTCGCTTGCATCATTCAGCAGAACAATACAAGGAATGTCGAATTCAAAACGACGAAGGGCAGAAGTGGCCTGCTCCAAAGGAAACTCGTTGGGGACGAGAGAAACGAACAACACATCCCACTTTCGCTGGGGAAGCGCAGATTCAAGCTCTGACGGTGAATGTATCTGCCGCTGATGCGCCTCATATCCAGCCTTATGAAGCACGTCGACCACCCACACCATCTCATCCGTTGGCGTAGCAACGAACAAAACGTGTAGATCCATCATGGGGTGACGGACTGCTTGAGAGATTTACCAATACCAGCCTCGGTCAACCAACCAAGGTCGATAAGATCGTGGAGCAGCTGGCTGAACTCAGGAAGACTTTCTGGCTTCTTAACGAAACTATTTGCTCCGATCTGGTACGCGAGTACTACGTCGGAAGGTTCGCTGACTTCGGAATACACCACGATGGGAACGTTCTGCAGACGACTATCCATACGCAAGGTGCGCATCACCGCCAAACCGATGAGCTTGGGGAGCTTGAGGTCGATGAGAATCATGCGCGGGATAGGATGACCATGCGCCGTCTCGGTAGACAACCACTCCAGCGCCGCAACACTATCGGGCACAACAGCTAGATACAGATTCCCAGGACAGCTCGCTACCGCCTGCTGTACCAGCAGGATCGCAGACTCTTCATCCTCGACTAATAAGATCGTATCGCCAGACTGCTTAAACATCGCTTCTTTCCCTTAGTAATAGCGGTTGTTTGGAAGCTCTCCCCCGTGAATCTGGAATGCGGTCCATGCCACATTACTCTAATTGTCCCTATCCTAAAAACCAATTAGGCTAGTGATTCTGTGGCTATTGGATCAAAGTTTGGCTTTGATCCAATCCATCACGCCACTCAATGCCTTATCCAAATGCTCGGGTTGCGTACCGCCAGCTTGCGCCATTGAGGGGTAGCGGTCGTGCCACGGTGACGGCGGAGCCGCTTTGGTGCGGGCACGACATGCGCGCCCTGATTCACCACACTACAGCTTCGCCTTCACCCAATCCGTCACACCACTCAATGCTTTATCCAGATGCTCGGGTTGCGTACCGCCAGCTTGCGCCATTTCAGGGCGTCCGCCGCCTTTGCCACCCACTTGCAGCGCGACGAAATTCACCAAGTCACCGGCTTTTACTTTAGCGGTCGTGTCTGCGGTCACCCCTGCGATGAGGTTCACTTTGCCGTCAGTCACCGAGGTCAACACGATCGCCGCGCTGTGCAATTTGTCCTTCAGCTTATCCAGTGTCTCGCGCAACATCGCCACATCGGCACCTTCCATCTTGGCCACCAACACTTTCACTCCGTTGATGTCTTGCGCTTGAGTCAGCAGTTCATCACCTTGCGCAGAAGCCAATTTTGATTTCAGTGCAGAGAGTTCTTTCTCCAAGCTCTTTACGTTGTCCAAGACCTGTCCCACGCGCGCGACAACTTCCTGTGGTTTAGCTTTGACCGCCGCAGCCACTTGTTGCAATTCATCCGCTTGGCGATTGATCAACGCCAAGGCACTTTCACCTGTGACTGCTTCGACACGGCGCACACCGGCGGCCACACCTGTCTCTGCCACGATCTTGAACAGTCCGATATCGCCCGTGCGCTTCGCATGTGTGCCGCCGCACAACTCGATGGAAGAGCCTATGTTCAACACGCGCACCACGTCGCCATACTTCTCACCGAACAGCATCATCGCACCGGTCTTTTGCGCGTCGTCGATCGCCATCACACGCGACTGACACTCCGAGTTCGCAAGGATCTCGGCATTGACGATGTCCTCGACTTTGCGTATCTCAGCATCTGTCATCGGTTGCGTGTGCACGAAGTCGAAACGCGTCTTGTCGGCATCCACTTGCGAGCCTTTTTGCTGCACATGTGTGCCCAACACTTCGCGCAAGGCTTTGTGCATCAGGTGCGTGGCGCTATGGTTACGCACCGTGCTGGTACGTGCGGCCACATCCACGCGCGCGGTCACACCATTGCCCACTGTCAGCGTGCCTGTCTTCACCACACCGTGATGGCCGAATACGGCTGCTTGGATTTTCTGCGTGTCTTCCACAGCAAAGATGCCATGAGTACTGCGTAGTTCACCGCTGTCGCCCACTTGGCCTCCTGACTCGGCGTAGAACGGTGATTTATTCACCACCACCACCCCCAAGTCTCCCTCATTCAACTTTTTAACAGCAACACCGTCTTTATACAGCGCTAGTATTTTTCCTTTGCCTTCAAGCTGTTTGTAACCACTAAAACTTGTCGGCTTACCTTCATATTCGAGACTTATTGCCATCTTGAACTTGCCTGCCGAACGCGCCATTTGTTTCTGGTTCGCCATTGCGGCATTAAATCCAGCCACATCGACACTGACCTTATGTTCACGACAAACATCTTGAGTGAGATCCAAAGGGAAGCCATACGTATCGTGTAACTTAAATGCTACATCACCATCAAGTTCGCATAATCTGAGGTGCTCTTTAATATAGTTTTTGTCACTTGATATTTCCGATATTCGTTTTGCTATTTTAGTTAGCTCACTTTCTAATATCGCCATGCCATTCGCGATTGTCGCAAAGAAACGCTCCTCTTCCTGTTTGAGTATTTCCATCACACGCACTTGACCCGATGCCAACTCGGGATAGGCAACACCCATCTGTTCGACCAAGTCAGGCACGATCTTGTGGAAAAAGGCAGCACGTGCACCCAACTTGTAACCGTGGCGTATAGCGCGGCGGATGATGCGACGTAGTACGTAGCCGCGACCTTCGTTGCCAGGAATCACGCCATCCGCGATAAGGAATGAACACGCGCGGATATGGTCGGCCAACACCTTGAGCGACGGAGAATCCATGTCGGTGCAATGCGTTTCGCGCGCTGCAGCTTGGATGAGTGCTTGGAACAAATCGATCTCGTAGTTGGCATGTACATGCTGCAACACCGCCGAGATACGTTCCAACCCCATACCGGTATCGACAGACGGCTTGGGCAGCGGATGCATCACACCCGCCTCGTCGCGGTTGAACTGCATGAACACGTTGTTCCATATCTCGATGTAGCGGTCGCCGTCTTCTTCCGGTGTGCCGGGCAATCCGCCGGGGATGTGTTCGCCGTGGTCGTAGAAGATTTCGGTGCAGGGGCCGCAGGGGCCGGTGTCGCCCATCATCCAGAAGTTGTCGGAGGCGTAGCGCGCGCCCTTGTTGTCGCCGATGCGGATCACGCGATCCGGCGTGAGGCCCATCTCCTTGGTCCAGATGTCATAGGCCTCGTCGTCTTCGGCATACACGGTGACGTAGAGTTTGTCTTTAGGCAGTTTGAATACTTCGGTCAGCAACTCCCATGCATACTTGATCGCATCGCGCTTGAAGTAATCACCGAAGCTGAAGTTACCCAGCATCTCGAAGAAAGTGTGGTGACGTGCGGTGTAGCCGACATTCTCCAAGTCATTGTGCTTGCCACCTGCACGCACGCATTTTTGCGAAGAGGCTGCACGGGTATAAGGACGCTTGTCGAAACCAAGGAACACATCTTTGAATTGGTTCATCCCCGCATTGGTGAATAGCAGTGTCGGGTCTTCATGCGGCACCAGCGAACTGGAGGCGACCACGGTGTGGCCTTTGGAAGCGAAATAATCTAAGAATTTCTGGCGGATTTCACTGCTTTTCATCGATGCACCCTGAGCTCTATAAAGTCATATCCAGACAGGCTGGACAAGGCGCGCATCATACCATTGGGGGCGCAGTTCGGCGTAGCTGCTAGTCCTCTTCCATTGCAGAAGAGAGTTTCAATACCTTTAGGATCACATCGATGGAAAAACCACGCGATTGCAAGAATCGCATCTGTTTGGCTTTTTCTTTGGCGTCTTGTGGGACGACACCGAATCGCCTTTGCCACACCTGACGTGCTGAATCGAGTTCAGATTCCTTCAGTGCAGGTAATGCGGCATCGATCAGCTCGTCCGATATCCCTCTTTGCCGCAGTTCATGAGTGATACGTTGAATCCCAAAACGGCTCCGTTTGGCATGAACCAACTGCGAAGTCGCTCGAGCATCAGAGAGCCAGCCACGCACGGTGAGGTCATCCAGCAATGCATCCAGATCGATTGCTTCCGACCGCTCTGAGTCTTCCTCCACCTGCGCATGGGACAACAACTTCGCGCGCAATTCAGCGCGGCTGTATTCGCGGCGAGCCAAGCATTGCAAGGCTCGCGCACGTAGACTTAGTTCAGACTTTTTCCTCATTGGCCTTAGCGTCTGCTTTGCTAGCTTTCGCACTCGCTTTAGGTTTTTCCTTCTCGCCACCTTCTAACAGGGTCACGCCCAAGGCTTCGCGTACTTTGTTCTCGATCTCAAAAGCGACTTCAGGATGTTCGCGCAGATATTCACGTGCATTGTCCTTGCCCTGACCGATCTTCTCGCCTTTATAGGCATACCATGCGCCAGATTTTTCTACGAACTTATGCTGAACGCCCAGCTCGATGATCTCGCCTTCACGCGAGATACCTTCACCATAGAGGATGTCGAACAATGCTTCGCGGAACGGAGGCGCCACTTTGTTTTTGACGATCTTGACGCGCGTCTCGTTGCCGATGACCTCATCGCCCTTCTTGATCGCACCGATGCGGCGGATATCCAAACGCACGGAAGCGTAGAACTTGAGCGCATTACCGCCAGTCGTGGTCTCTGGGTTACCGAACATCACGCCGATCTTCATACGGATCTGGTTGATGAAGATGACCATGGTATTGGAACGATTGATATTTGCAGTCAGTTTGCGCAAGGCTTGCGACATCAAACGGGCATGCAAGCCCATCTGCGAATCACCCATCTCGCCTTCGATCTCGGCTTTGGGCGTCAAAGCCGCGACAGAGTCCACCACCACGATATCCACCGAACCAGAGCGCACCAACATGTCCACGATCTCAAGTGCCTGTTCACCGTTGTCAGGTTGTGAGATGAGCAGGTCTTCTACTCGTACACCGAGCTTTTGTGCGTACTGTGGGTCGAGTGCATGCTCCGCATCAATGAAAGCCGCTGTGCCGCCCAACTTTTGCATCTCAGCGATGACTTGCAGCGTGAGCGTGGTCTTACCCGAAGATTCAGGGCCGTAGATTTCGATCACACGACCGCGTGGCAGACCGCCCACGCCTAGCGCGATGTCCAGCCCCAACGAACCCGTAGATACCACTTCCACGTCTTTGATCGCCTCGCCTTCGGCCAAGCGCATGATGGAACCTTTGCCGAATTGCTTCTCGATTTGGCTCAATGCTGCTGCCAGTGCCTTGCTTTTGTTGTCATCCATTTTTGTCTCCTTGAAAATCAATGGGCGAATTGTGGCACACCCTTTTCAAGTTGTACAGAACGTTCGTTCTTTTTTATTTAGGTGACTTTTGAGAGGTTTTTCAGACTATCCAGCACGCCCTGTAAGGCGATCTCGACTGACTGGGCGCGCACTGCGGCACGATCTCCCGCCAGTTGATAGCGGCAAACCTGCACATCACCGTGACGGAAAGCCCAAGCGAACCACACCGTACCCACAGGCTTTTCAGGTGTGCCTCCGCTCGGCCCAGCGATACCACTGACGGCCAAAGCGATGTGCGCATGGCTATGTGAGATCGCTCCAGCCGCCATCTCACGCACAGTCATCTCGGACACGGCACCGAAAGCATCTAACGTACTTTGACGCACGCCCAACATCTCAATCTTTGCCTGATTGGTGTAGGTGACGAAACCGCGCTCGAACCACGCAGAACTCCCAGCAATATCGGTCACGGCCTGCGCCACCCCGCCGCCTGTGCAAGACTCTGCCGTCACCAGCATCATGCCGTGATCCTTAAGTGCTACACCGACTTGTGCGGCAAGAGTATCCATCAAAGTCCGCGCACGAGGTCGTTCTGGATGTCGATGACTGCTTCCAGTCCGACCGCGATGCGGATCAAGCCTTCACTGATGCCTGCGGCCGCACGTGCCTCTGGCGTGATGCGCGCGTGAGTCGTGGTCGCCGGATGCGTGATGGTGGTCTTGGTGTCGCCCAAGTTCGCCGTGATGGACAGCATCTTGGTATTGTCGATCACCTTCCACGCCGCAGCCTTACCGCCCTTCACTTCGAACGCCACGATGCCGCCGCCCGTCTTCTGTTGCTTCATAGCAAGTTGATGTTGCGGATGCGATGGCAGACCGGGGTAGAACACGCGTGCCACATTCGGTTGCTTCTCCAGCCATTGCGCCAGTTGCAAGGCATTGGCGCTATGTGCATCCATGCGCAGCTTTAGCGTCTCCAGTCCTTTCAAGAACACCCATGCGTTGAACGCACTCATGGTTGGCCCTGTTGTACGCAAAAAGCCATACACGGGCTCCATCATTTTTTTACTGCCCAGCACCGCACCACCCAGCACGCGGCCTTGGCCGTCGATGTATTTGGTGGCGGAGTGGATGACGATGTCGGCTCCCAACTCCAACGGACGTTGCAAGATGGGCGTACAGAAGCAGTTATCCACGGCCAGCAATGCGCCACAACCTTTCGCTACCGCAGCGATAGCTGCGATGTCAGAGATCTCGGTGAGCGGATTGGAGGGCGTCTCCAAGAAGAACAGCTTGGTGTTAGGACGCACTGCGGCTTTCCACTCGGCCACATCGGTGGCAGAGACGTAGCTCGTTTCTACTCCGAATTTCTTGAAGTAGTTGTTGAAGGTATTGGTGGTCGCCCCGAACAGACTCTGTGACGCGACTATATGATCACCCGCCTTCAGATGCGCCATGCAAGTCGCCAAGATAGCGGACATCCCCGATGCAGTAGCCACACATTGTTCGGCACCTTCCAAGGCAGCCAAGCGCTGCTCGAACATGGTGACGGTGGGGTTGGTGAAGCGCGCGTAGATATTGCCCGGCTCTTCGCCGATGAAGCGCTTCGCCGCTTGCTCTGCTGTGTCGAACACGAAACTGGAGGTCAGATACAGTGCCTCACTGTGTTCATGGAACTGGCTACGCTCGATACCTGCACGCACCGCCAGCGTCTCTAATTGGTAATTTTCTTCCGACATGGTCACTCCTCAAAACGAAAAACCCGGAAAGCTTAGCGCTAAACCGGGTTCTCCCGCTTTAGCTGTATTTGTAATGCGCCCGCAAGCTGTTCCTCAAATCGGCGCAGACAGAAAGTAGCACTCTCCGCCACGAACGGTCAACTCACATGGATGATGCAGCCATCGCCAAATCAAGTTCCAACTGATCTTCTTCAGGCTCTGTTTCTTTCGCACTGCCGTGACGAGCAGCCTCGACCTCATTCAAATACTCAGGTGTGATGTCACCCGTGATGTAACAACCGTCGAAGCAAGAAGTGTCGAACACCTTCAACGTTGGATTGGCTTTAGTGACGGCCGCCTTCAGGTCATCTAAGTCTTGATAGATCAAACGGTCTGCACCGATCTCGTGGCATATCTGTTCATCCGTGCGCCCCGTGGCGATCAGTTCACGCCGCGATGGCATGTCGATGCCGTACACATTGGGGTACTTCACAGGAGGTGCGGCGGAGGCGAAGAACACTTTGCGCGCACCTGCATCGCGTGCCATCTGCACGATCTCGCGACTGGTCGTGCCGCGCACGATGGAGTCATCCACCAGCAACACATTTTTGCCTTTGAACTCTACGCTAATGGCGTTGAGCTTCTGGCGCACCGATTTCTTACGCATCGCTTGCCCCGGCATGATAAAGGTGCGGCCGATGTAGCGGTTCTTCACGAAGCCTTCGCGGAAAGGGATACCAAGATGGTTAGCCAATTGCAATGCACTCGGACGGCTAGAATCTGGGATGGGGATGACCACATCGATACCGTGATCCTTCCACTCACGCTTGAGCTTTTCCGCTAGGTATTCGCCCATGTACAAACGTGTCGCATACACCGAGATGCCATCCATCACCGAATCAGGACGTGCGAAATAGACGTATTCGAAGATGCATGGATTGAGTTGCGGTTTGTCTGCGCATTGCTGGCTATGGAAATTCGCATTGAGGTCGATGAACACCGCCTCACCTGGCGCTATGTCGCGCAGGAACTTGAAGCCCAGCGTATCCAAAGCGACGGATTCGGAAGCGATCAGATATTCGACACCCGAATCCGTTTGGTTGCTGCCGACCACGAGAGGACGGATACCGTGCGGATCGCGGAATGCGATCAATCCATAACCTGAGATCATCGCCACGACCGCATAAGCGCCCTTCACGCGACGATGTACGCCAGCGATGGCAGCGAATATCTTTTGAGGATCGAGTTTGTATCCCGTCGCGTTGGCTTGGAGTTCATGCGCCAACACATTGAGCAGCACTTCCGAATCCGAACCCGTGTTGATGTGACGCAAGTCTTGCTGATACATGACTTTGCGCAACTCGTCGGTGTTGGTCAGATTGCCGTTGTGACCCAACAC
>JBGSWB010000238.1:0-2040 GCA_041752675.1 Sideroxydans sp.
TGCAGCCACACCGGCGATGGCGTAGGTGACGGCCATGCCCAACACATAAGCCAGCGACAGGATGAAGGCATGCATATGGGTGATCTTGTGGCCGCGCCCGACGATGATGCCCGACAAGATGGGGATCATGGGGAACACGCAAGGGGTCAGCGAGAGCAGCAAACCGGCGCCGAAGAAGAAGGAGACGATGAGCCAGAAGCTGCCGCTTTGGAACACCTTGGCGATCTGTGTGTTCTCGTTCTCAGGGGCGACTTTGTCTGCTACGGGAGGCGCGGTCATGGTGGGTGGATCCGCCGCAGTGATGGTTTGCATCAACTCGATATTGAAAGTCTTGTCGATGGGCGGGTAGCACAAGCCGTTGTCGCTACAACCTTGATAGCTGGCGTTCACCACCACTGTCTTTTTCACATCGACTTTGGGCAACTTGATCTCAGCTTGGAAGGAGCGGTGATACACCTCGATGAGACCGAAGTTGGGGTCGTCCTTTTCCTCGCCCTTGGGTAAGGTCAGCTGTGTAGGCTTGCCATCTGCCAAGGTGAAACTGATCTTGTCGCGATACAGGTAGTAGCCGGGCGTGATCTTGAAGCTGGCGATGAGGGTCTTTTGATCGACTGCCTGCACACTCAAGGCGAAGGCTTGGTCGGCGGGCAGGAAGCTGGGCTTCTTGCTACCAAAGGAGAGCATGTCCGCCTGTGCCAGCGGAACGATGAATAACAAAACGGTGAGCAACAAACGACGAATCATGTGGTCTTCCTAGTCTCTGTATTCACCCAATCCAAATAGGCGGGTAGTCCTGCGCTGAGGGGGATAGCAATGATCTCCGGTACGGTGTAGGGGGGCAGTTTACGCAATTCTGCCTCTAATCGTGGATAGGCATCGGCAGTAGTCTTGATGAGCAAAGGGACTTCGGTCGCGTGCTCGACCTTGCCTTCCCAGCGATAGATAGAGCTACATTCGGCCAATATGTTCACGCACGCTGCGGCATGGCTTGCGATCAGTGCGCCTGCGATACGTTCCGCCGTGGCACGGTCAGGCGTATTGCTCATGACCAGCAATACTTCGCTCATCTCGCACCTGCACGGGCACAGCGCACACCCAACTGTAGCAACTCATCCCAAACGTCGCCTTGGCGTAGACCTTTGATGAGGCGGTCGATCTGTGCCGCTTGGCGCAATGCACGCTCAGCAAAGGTGGGCGTGAAGCGGCGTACTGAGCGTTCGATCAATTTCTGTTTCGCACCCCACACGCGTGCATCGCGCAATGCGTTAGCTAGGTTGCCGCTCTGTTGCATGGCGCGTGAGACTTTTGCCAACGCGCGAATGTCCTCCGCGATCGCCCACAGGATGAGCACGGTGGCAGTTCCCTCCGCACGCAGGCCATCGAGGATGCGTGCATAACGTTCAGCATCGCCAGCGAGCATCGCTTCGGAGAGTTTGAACACGTCATAACGTGCCACGTCCATCACCGAGTCTTTGACTTGATCGAAGCTCAGCGCGCCCTCGGGGAAGAGAAGTGCTAATTTTTGTATCTCTTGATAAGCCGCTAACAGATTACCTTCCATCTTGTCGGCGAGGAACTTCAAGGTGTCCGCATCGGCTGATTGTCCTTGGCGTCGCAGTCTTCCCGCGATCCAAGTGGGCAATGCCGCGAGGGATACTTCGTCGGCGCTGATGATGGTGCCGTGCTGTTCCAGAGCGGCGAACCACTTGCTCTTGAAAGCAGTGCCTTCGAGTTTGGGCAGCGAGATGAGCGTGAGCGTGTCTGGATCGAGGTTCTCGCAATGGTCTTGCAGCGCTTGCGCACCTTCCACGCCGGGCTTGCCCGACGGGATGCGCAGGTCGATCACCTTGCGCGAGGAGAACAGCGACATGCTCTGCGCGCTGTTGCGTAGTTCGCCCCATTTGAAATATTGCTCGACGATGATGGTCTCGCGTTCGGTGTATCCCGCTTCGCGAGCCGCATTGCGGATGGCGTCAGCCGCTTCAATGGCGAGCAACAAGGCTTCCCCATGAATGACGTACAACGACCCGAGTCCCCGTT
>JBGSWB010000239.1:0-2764 GCA_041752675.1 Sideroxydans sp.
CTTCGTCGCTTTCAAGTTGCCCAACCTATTGCGCCGCATGTTCGCGGAGGGGGCGTTCTCCCAAGCGTTCGTGCCCATCTTTGGGGAATATAAGAATCGCCGAGGGCAGGAAGAGACCAAGTTACTGGTCGATCACGTCACGACCATGCTGGCGCTGATCCTGTTCGTGGTGACTGCTATCGGTATCGTTGCCGCTCCTATCCTTGTCTATATCAGTGCGCCAGGTTTTGTGAAGAATCCAGAGCAATTCGATCTGACGGTGCAACTGCTACGCATCACTTCGCCTTACATCTTCTTCATTTCCTTGGTCGCTGTCGCAGCGGGCATCCTTAACACCTACAACAAGTTCTGGGTGCCGGCCTTCGCCCCCATCCTGTTGAACCTGTGTTTCATCGGTGGCGCACTGTGGGGCGCGCCGTATTTCGATCAACCCATCATGGCGCTCGCTTGGGCGGTGTTCGTGGCCGGTTTTGTGCAACTTGCTTTCCAGATTCCCTTCCTCAAAAAGATCGACATGTTGCCGACCATTCGATTCAGCCGGACGGATGAGGGGATGTGGCGCGTCATCAAGCAGATGGGCCCCGCGATATTCGGTGTGTCCATCGCGCAACTCAGCCTCATCATCAACACCATCTTCGCTTCGCTGCTGGTGGCGGGGAGTGTGTCTTGGTTGTATTACGCTGACCGTTTGATGGAATTCCCTACGGGCATCTTGGGCGTTGCCATCAGCACCATCTTGTTGCCATCCCTCTCCAAGTCGCATTCGACCAACGATACTGCGGAATACTCAAAGCTACTGGACTGGGGCTTGCGCCTGACCATCATGCTAACCTTGCCGGCAGCACTGGCGCTGGGGATGATCGCCGTTCCTTTATTGGCGACCTTCTTCCAGCATGGGGCATTCACTGCCAACGACGTGATGATGTCGCGTGCCGCATTGGTGGGTTACAGCGTCGGCCTGATCGGATTGATACTGGTGAAGATCCTGGCGCCTGGCTTCTACGCGCGCCAGGACATCAAGACGCCAGTGAAGATCGGCATTGTGACTTTGATCGCGACCCAAGCGATGAACGTACTGTTCGTATTTGGTTTCCATATGGCGCATGCTGGGTTGGCACTTTCCATCGGCCTAGGCGCCTGCCTCAACTCAGCCATCCTGTTCTATTTCCTGCGCAAGAAGGGTATCTACCAAGCAGAAGCGGGGTGGATGAAGTTCTTCCTCAAAGTCATGCTGGCGGTCATCGCTTTGGGCTTGACGCTGTGGTTCGGCATGGGGAGTGAACAGCACTGGCTCACCACCTCAGGTTGGGCGCGCATCATCCATCTCACTTGGTTGGTGGTGGCTGGCGTAGTGGTTTATTTCGCTGTGTTGTTCGCACTTGGATTTAGGCTCAAAGACTTTTCTAAACGTGGAATAAATTGAACGCGAAGTTAAGTACTGTTGCTGTCCACGAAAAGCACGAAAGGACACGAACGAATGCAGATGTGCTGAGTGCTGTTTATTTCGTGCTTTTCGTGTCTTTCGTGGATGAATTGATCTATATAAATAATGCACACCCTTGAGGCTTTACGTTCAGGCGAGTTGGTCGGCATCAAACGCCTCGATCTTGCAGCCGACCTGACAGAATTTCCCTTAGAGATATTCGATCTCGCTGACTCCTTGGAAGTGCTCAATCTCTCCGGCAATCTGCTGAGTGATCTTCCTCAAGACCTCACTCGGCTACACAAACTACGCATCATCTTTTGTTCCGATAATCGATTCACGCATGTGCCCGAAGTGTTGGGGCAGTGTGCACATCTGGAAATGATCGGGTTCAAAGCGAACCAGATCACACATCTCTCGGCTAAAGCATTGCCTTCAAAACTTCGCTGGCTGATCCTGACGGACAACCGTTTGCAACAGTTACCTGCCGAGATAGGTGCGTGTACACAATTGCAAAAACTCATGCTGTCGGGGAATCGATTGTGGGAATTGCCAGAAGAGATGGCAGGCTGCTCTCGCCTGGAATTGTTACGCATCGCGGCGAATCGGTTTGAACGACTACCGCATTGGTCGCTGCGATTGCCGCGTCTCGCTTGGCTGGCTTTTGCGGGGAATCCATTTAGCGATGCCATCGAGAAAGAAGTGATGGCGGGTCTTAGTGTGAAACATATCGATTGGAGTTCGCTCGATGTCCAGCATAGCTTGGGCGAGGGGGCCTCAGGCATCATCTATCGGGCACATCGTACGACGGAGCACGGAGTCCATCCCGTGGCCGTCAAGGTGTTCAAAGGGGAGGTGACGAGCGATGGTTTGCCACGTAGCGAGAAATCTGCATGTATGGTGGCGGGAGAACATCCCAACCTCATCCCTGTACACGGGCGCTTACACGGACATCCCGCTGATGCTATCGGTATGGTGATGCCACTCATTGATTCGAGCTTTATCAATCTGGCAGGACCGCCGAGTCTTGAATCTTGCACACGAGATATCTATGCGCCCGATGCGAGATTTTCCCTCTCACAATTATTGGGGATAGCGCAGGGTGTCGCTGCGGCTGCCGCGCATCTGCATGCGAAAGGCGTGATGCATGGTGATCTGTATGCGCACAATATCTTATGGAACGTGAAGGGTGAGTGCCTACTGGGTGATTTTGGTGCAGCCTCGTTCTTGCCGACGCACGATGAAGAGCTCAAGCAAGGATTGCAAGGTGTCGAAGTGCGCGCTTTTGGTTGTTTGCTCGAAGAGTTATTGGCTCGCTGCGATGCCTCATCTTATGTTTTG
>JBGSWB010000240.1:0-13047 GCA_041752675.1 Sideroxydans sp.
GCCAATGCACCGAATGCGGCGACGACAGGTTGGCGTGTGAGTGACGAGAAGAAGAGACCGAGTGCCGCATAGCTGGCGGCAAGTAGCCACACGCCCAGGATGTTGCCTGCGATCAAGCCGAAGTCGGCATGCGTTCCCAGTGCTAGGGAGCACACCATCACGGCACAGGCGGCGATGATGATGGATAGCATCGCCAGTAGTCCGAAGAACTTACCCAGTACGATGTCAGTCGCGGAGATGGGGGCGGTGGTCAGCAATATCCAAGTCTGGTTGCGTCGCTCTTCGGCGATCAGACGCATGGTGAATAGCGGTATCAACATCATCAGCACGATGGCGAGCACGCTCGCGAGTGGGGCGGCGATGGAGATGGTGGCGCCGGGTGCGCTGTCCATCTGCGCCAGTTGTGCTTGCACTTGCAGATAGTCGTCCATGCGTGCGAGATAGAACCACGCGAAGATGAATTGGAGTAGAGCGAGCATCCACCAAGTCGAAGGCGAGACGAACAGGGTGTGCAGTTCCTTCTTGGCGAGTGTGCGGATCATGTCGTCGCCTCCGTTACCTGATTCGCGGTGAGTCGGATGAAGCTCGATTCGATGTCGCTATGGCGACGCAACTCGTCGGTGGTGTCGTTGAAGATGACCTTGCCTTGTTGCAGGATCAGCGCGCGGTCGCAGATGTTCTCCACCTCATGCAGCAAGTGGGTGGAAAGGATCACGCTACTGTTGTTGCCTAGCTCACGGATGAGTTCGCGGATGTCGCGTATCTGGGTAGGGTCGAGGCCGACGGTCGGTTCATCCAAGATGACGACCGCAGGTTGATGGATGATGGCCTGTGCGATACCAACGCGTTGCTGATAGCCTTTGGATAAAGTGCCGATGAGTTTCTTGCCGCAGTCAGTCAACCCGCAACGTTGCTTGGCTAAGTTCAGATACTCGGTGAGTTGTGCGGGTAAGACGCGATGTAGTTTGGCTGCGAAGGTCAGGTAGTCATCCACACGCATGTCTTTGTACAAAGGTGGGTGCTCTGGAAGAAAGCCGAGGCAGGCTTTAGCCAGTGCTGGTTTGCGGGCGATGTCGAAATCACACACTTCGACGCGCCCACTGTTTGGCGTCAATGCGCCAGCCAGCATCTGTAGCGTCGTGCTCTTGCCCGCCCCGTTGTGTCCCAGCAGTCCCAGCACCTCGCCGCGATGGAGTTCTAGGGATACATCCGTCACGACGCTACGACCGCCGTGAAAGCGCGTCAGGTTGTGTGCTGAGAGGGTGGTCGGGGATGCCATCGTGGGGTTGTGTCTGGGGTTTTGAGTTGCGATGAATATAACCTAATATAGCGCCTCGCACCAAAGCCGCGCTCACAAAATGACCCTCACAAAACAGCATCTGCTGCTCCTTCTACTGCCAGTCTTCACTGCTTGCGCGAACGCACCTCAAAAGGCATCGCTCACACAACCTGTCCACGTCGCCAGCGTCGATGAAGACACGGATAGGTCGCACCTTGAGCAGATCGTAGAGTCAGCCAAGCTCGACTTGCCCAATGTCGCACTGACCGACAGGCTGTTATACGAGTTCCTGTTGGGTGACATCGCTGCCCAGCGTGGCCGTCCTGAGTTGGCTGCACAAGCCTATCTCGACTTGGCGAAGACAACGCGTGACCCACGCGTGGCCCGTCGCGCCGCACAGCTCACATTCGAAGCGCATCAATACGACCAGTCGGTGGAAGCCTTCAAGTTGTGGCAACAGCTGGAGCCTTCTTCGCCGCTGGCGAAACAGATGTTGGTCTCCTTGTTGTTGAGCGGCGGCAAATTGAAAGAGGCGCGCCCGCATGTGGAGGAGTTGCTGGCCGCAGATCAGCAGAACATCGGTCGTTCCTTCATGAACCTCTACGGTTTGTTGGCGCGCGTGCCCGACAAAGCGGCAGCTCTTGATTGGCTCATCGAAGTGGCGCATCCATATCCCAAAGTGCCTGAGGCGCATTGGGCTTTGGCACAGTCGGCATCGGTCGCCAACAAACATGAACTGGCGCTGAGCGAGGCGCATGAAGCCGTGACGTTACGTCCAGACTGGGATATCGCCGTGGTGCTGGAGGCGCAGCTCTTGCAACGCAAAGATCCCGAGGCGAGTGCAGCGTTGCTGAAAAGATATCTGGAATCGCATGGCGACAAGAAAGACGTGCGCCTGTTCTATGCGCGCATGTTGTTAGAGCAGAAGAAATACGTTCCCGCGCGGGAAGAGTTCGGACGCTTGTTACAGCAACGACTAGGCAGTCCTGAGTTGGCTTTCGCCATCGCGATGATCTCGTTGCAGTTGGGCGAACTTGATCGAGCCGAGCAAGAGTTGCGTCAGGCCTTGGCGAGCAAAGGCAAGGATAAAGACGACGACACCTTGAACTACTACCTCGGCCAGTTGGGTGAAGCGAAAAAAGACGAGGCGATGGCGTTGCAGCACTATCGTCAGATCAAAGGCGGTGAATACCTGTATGCCTCGCAACTGCGCGTCGCCTACTTGCTCAACAAGACAGACAGATTGGATGAGGCGCGCAAGACACTCAAGTCAACCAAGCCCAATGATGACGCACAGCGCGTCCAGTTGGTGATGATCGAGTCGCAGTTTTTGAACGAAGCGAAAAGATACGACGAGAGCTTCAAAGTATTGGCGCAGGGGCTGGAGAAGTTCCCCAATGAGCCTGAGTTGCTCTACCAGAGTGCGCTCATTGCCGACAAATTGAACAAGCCAGACGTGTTCGAGCAATTGTTGCGCAAGCTCATCAAAGTCGATCCAAACAATGCCCATCCCTATAACGCGCTTGGCTATAGCTGGTTGGAGCGCAACGTGCGTGTCGCAGAAGCGATGGAGTTGGTAGAGAAAGCCTACAAGCTGGCACCGGACGATATCGCCATCGTCGACAGCATGGGATGGGGTTACTTCCGTTTGGGTCAATACGACAAGAGCATCGCGTTCTTGCGCCGCGCCTACCAAGCTAATCCTGACCCTGAGATCGCCGCACATCTGGGTGAAGCCTTGTGGGTGAGTGGTGATAAAGCGGGCGCACAACAAGTGTGGAGCGAGAACTCAAAAGCCAACCCCAAGAACGAGACCCTGCAAGCGGTCATCAAACGATACATTCCCTAAGGACGACCTATGCGTATCTTCCTGCTCGTTTTGGTGCTGTTGATGACTGGCTGTGCGACTACGCCGGTCGCGGTTCAGCGCGCTCCTTTTGTGGATGCGCCGTTCTCGTTCAATGGGCGCATCGCCGTCAAATATGGCATGCGCCATGATGCGGTCGATATCCATTGGCAGCATCGCGGTTACGACGACATCACCTTGTTAGGCCCATTGGGCTATACAGCAGCACGTATCTACCGTGATGCCAATGGCGCGACGTTGGATGATGCTTACGGCAAGCACTACGCGGCAGCGGATGCGGAATCTTTGATGGAAAAGACATTGGGATTGTCGGTACCCCTGAGTGACCTGCGTTACTGGATCGTCTCCAATCCATCGCCCGATAGTGACTCCAAGGCGGAGCGCAACAAATACGGCCAGTTAGAGACCTTGGTACAGCAGGGCTGGGAGATAAATTACCTGCGCTATACGACCACCAAGGCCGATGCTTTGCCGCTAGAGATAAACATGGTCAGACGTGGGATCGATGTGGTCGTCAAAGTCGACAAATGGGAAGCACAGTGAAGTCTCTGAGTTGCCCTGCACCCGCTAAGCTCAACCTGTTTTTGCATGTCACCGGACGTCGTGCTGATGGCTATCATCTATTGCAGACCCTGTTCCGCTTCATCGACCTCAACGACACCCTGCATTTCACCGTGCGCGAGGATGGCGAAGTCCTCCGCGTGAACGCGCTGGAAGGCGTGCCGCCGGAGCAAGACCTTTGCGTCAGGGCGGCACGACTGTTGCAGCAGGAAACGGGCTGCAAACAAGGGGTGGATATCGAGTTGGAGAAACGTATCCCGATGGGCGGCGGTTTGGGCGGAGGGAGTTCGGATGCGGCGACCACCTTGTTGGCGCTGAACCGCCTGTGGGCATTGGGCTTGTCCCGCGAACGCCTCATGCAGCTAGGCTTGAGTCTGGGGGCGGATGTGCCGGTGTTCGTGTTCGGCGAGAACGCCTTTGCCGAGGGGGTGGGGGAGCAGTTACAGGCCTATCCCTTGCCAGATGCCTGGTATGTCGTACTGTGCCCCCCAGTGCATGTACCTACGGCTCAAATATTCACTCACCCAGAATTGACACGAAATACGATTTCGATGACAATGCGCGCCCTTCCGAAAGGGCAAACTTTTCGAGTAGGGCGTAACGAGGGTGGTTTGAGGCTAGGGAACGATCTGCAGGCGGTAGCATGCGGTCTTTATCCCGCAGTCAAAGAACATCTGGAGTGGCTAGCGCAGTTCGCTCCCGCACTCATGACCGGCTCTGGTGCATGTGTGTTCGCAGAGTTCGCTACGGAAGCAGAAGCACAAGCGGTATTGCAGCAGTTGCCGGCCGATATGCGCGGATTCATCGCGAAAGGTCTGCAACAACACCCGCTAAGAAGTTTTGCTGCATGATTTTGTTGAAGCTCTGAAAGAGTTTTGAAAGATGCTTCAAAAAATTCTGTTTTCGGGATGAAGTGCAAGGCGCACGGAGCGCAGCAACCGGAATGTACTTTGGGTACATGAGGATTGCGAGTACCGCGCAACGCAGCAATTCGCCCGACAACTGAATTTATTGAAGTAGCCAAGGTTTATTGGGGAGTCGCCAAGTGGTAAGGCATCGGATTTTGATTCCGACATTCGTAGGTTCGATCCCTACCTCCCCAGCCAGTTTCTAAATCGGTGTGTGATGGGCGTTCGCGCCCATTTTATTTTGCGAGGTGTTCGATGTCCGGCGACATGATGGTCTTCACCGGTAATGCTAATCCCAAACTAGCGGAAAGCGTTGCTCGTCACCTCGGCATCCATCTCGGTCGTGCCACCGTCAGTCGCTTCTCCGACGGCGAAGTGATGGTCGAGATCATGGAGCACGTTCGCGGCAAAGACGTCTTCATCCTGCAATCCACCTGTGCACCCACCAACGATAATCTGATGGAGATCATGGTCATGGTCGATGCACTGCGCCGCGCTTCGGCTGCCCGCATCACCGCCGCCATCCCATATTTCGGTTATGCCCGCCAAGACCGTCGTCCTCGTTCCGCTCGTGTAGCCATCACCGCCAAGGTCGTAGCCAACATGTTGACCGGCGTCGGCGTCGATCGCGTGTTGACTATGGACTTGCACTCTGACCAGATCCAAGGTTTCTTCGATATCCCTGTGGATAACGTGTATGCCAGCCCTATCCTGTTGTCAGATGTGTGGCGCAACAACTTCAAGAACCTGATCGTCGTATCGCCAGACGTGGGCGGTGTGGTGCGTGCGCGTGCCTTGGCTAAACAATTGGATGCTGACCTCGCAATCATCGACAAACGCCGTCCGAAGCCGAACGTCGCCAAAGTGATGAACATCATCGGTGATGTCGCGGGTCGTACCTGCTTGATCATGGATGACATGGTTGATACAGCCAACACCTTGTGCGAAGCAGCGAATGCATTGAAAGAAAAGGGCGCAGAGCGCGTCGTCGCTTACTGTACCCACGGCGTGTTGTCTGGCCCAGCTATAGAGCGTCTTGAGAAATCTGCTATCGACGAGTTGGTCGTCACCGACACCATCCCCTTGAGCGAAGCAGCACGTAACTGCAAACGCATCCGCCAGTTGAGTATCGCTGAGTTGATGGCAGAGACATTGCGCCGTATCAACGCAGAAGAGTCGGTCAGTTCACTGTTCGTAGATTAAGTTTTTGCATCAGCCATGTTGGCTGATGCGCAACCCGGAGCCACTGGTCGCGGTCGGTTCCAATTAGAAGTGGAGAAGTAAAAATGGCAATTGAAATCAGCGCAACAACACGCAAAGCGCAAGGAACGGGTGCGAGCCGCCGTCTGCGTAAGGCGAACCTCGTCCCAGGTATCGTTTACGGTACAGGCGACGCAACCATGATCGAACTCGATCACAACACACTTTATTTCGCACTGAAGAAAGAAGCGTTCCATGCTTCCGTTCTGTCTTTGGAATTGGATGGCAAGAAGGAATCCGTTCTGCTGCGTGACTTCCAGATGCACCCGTTCCGTCAGCAAGTTCAACACATCGACTTCCAACGCGTCGATGCGAAGAAGAAGATCCACATGAAGGTGCCATTGCACTTCCTGAACGCCGAGATCTGCCCAGGTGTGAAGTTGAGCGGCGGTATCGTCACTCACGTGTTGAACGAACTGGAGATCGTCTGCTTGGCAGCTGATCTGCCAACCGCAATCGAAGTCGACTTGACCAATCTGGACATCACTCACTCTGTCCACGTTTCTGACGTCAAGCTGCCTAAGGGCGTTGAAGTGGCGACACATCACCACGCTGCTGACGCTGTGGCGACTGTTCAAGTTCCACGCGGTCACGTTGAAGCTGCTGCTGAAGCTGCTGCCGCTGCGGATGCATCTGCTGCTTCCGCCGTTGCTGCTGCACCAGCCGCACCTGCAGCTAAGAAGTAATCTGCATCAAGAACGACCCGCCATGACATCGGACGATGCATGGCGGGTTTTTCATTTGTAGAGGTACCCATTGAGCGAACCGATCAAACTCATCGTCGGATTAGGCAACCCCGGCAAAGAATACGATGCCACGCGCCACAACGCAGGTTTCTGGTGGGTGGACGAGTTGGCGCGCAGCAATAACGCCAACTTCAAAGCGGACAGCAAGTTCCACGGCTTGATTGCCAAGACCAATCTGCATGGGCACGAAGTGCATCTGCTCAAACCGCAGACCTTTATGAACGTGAGTGGTCGGTCGGTCGGTGCAGTGGCACAGTTCTACAAGATATCGCCGGAACAGATTTTGGTGGTGCATGACGAACTCGACTTGCCACCGGGTAGTGCCAAGCTCAAGCAAGGTGGTGGTCACGGTGGTCACAACGGCCTAAAAGACATCATCGCGCATCTGGGCACCAAAGAATTTTGGCGTCTGCGCATCGGTGTCGGCCATCCGGGCGATAGAGCAGAGGTGGTGAATTTCGTGTTGAACGCACCACGTAAAGAAGAGCAGGTTTTAATTGATGAAGCAGTGCAACGCGCACAAGACGTCGCACCCCTCATCATCGAAGGCAAGCTGGAAGCAGCGATGCTTAAGTTACATAGTAGTTAGGAATCAGGAATCAGGAGTCAGGATTCAGCAAAAACAGCGGTGCTGCATTTACTGAATCCTGAATCCCGAATCCTGCATCCTGTTAATTAGAGGAAACAATCATGAGTCTCAAGTGCGGTATCGTCGGTCTTCCAAACGTGGGTAAATCCACCATGTTCAATGCGCTCACCAAAGCGGGCATCGCTGCGGAGAACTATCCCTTCTGTACGATCGAGCCGAACGTCGGCATCGTCGAAGTGCCTGATCCGCGCATGGCTGAGCTGGCCAAGATCGTCAATCCGCAACGCATGCAGCCAGCCATCGTCGAGTTCGTCGACATCGCGGGTCTGGTCGCAGGCGCATCCAAAGGTGAAGGCTTGGGCAACCAATTCCTCGCCAACATTCGCGAGACCGATGCCATCGTTAACGTCGTGCGCTGCTTCGACGACGAGAACGTCGTGCATGTGGCAGGCAAGGTCGATCCGCTTTCCGACATCGAAGTCATCCTCACCGAATTGGCGCTGGCCGACATGGCTGTGGTCGAGCGCACCATTCATCGCGACGGCAAGAAAGCCAAGTCGGGCGATAAAGACGCGATCAAGTTGGTCGCTGTTTTGGAAAAATTATTGCCGCACCTGAACGAAGGCAAACCCGCACGCACCTTCAAGCTAAGTGATGACGACAAAGAAATCATCAAGCCGTTGTGCCTGCTCACCATCAAGCCAGCGATGTACGTCGGCAACGTGTTGGAAGACGGTTTCGAGAACAACCCACACTTGGATCGCCTGCGCGAACATGCCGCGAAAGAAGGCGCGCCTGTCGTCGCCCTTTGCGCCAAGATCGAAGCAGAGTTGGCCGATCTGGAGGATGCGGACAAACTTGAATTCCTCGCCGACCTTGGTCTAGATGAGCCCGGTTTGAACAAACTCATTCGCGTGGGTTACGACCTGCTCGGCCTGCAAACCTACTTCACCGCAGGCGTGAAAGAAGTGCGTGCATGGACTATCCACAAGGGCGACACCGCACCGCAAGCGGCGGGTGTCATCCACACCGATTTCGAAAAAGGTTTCATCCGCGCACAGACCATCGCTTTCGCAGACTTCATCGCCTGTGGTGGTGAAGCTGGCGCAAAAGAAAAAGGCAAGATGCGCGTCGAAGGTAAGGAATATGTCGTGCAAGATGGCGACATAATGAACTTCCTGTTCAATGTGTAACGTTTAATCCTGTTCTTGCGGCGCGTTCTGTTAAGATGCGCGCCGCGATCTCGTTTCAGTCTAGTGATTGCCGCCGATTCCGGTACGTAGTCCCCACCTCATTCAGCCTCAGACTGGCGCTTCAACGAAGCGACAGGCCGTTTGTATTTAGAAAGAAATAATCATGTCATTTGCATCTCTCGGCTTGTCCGCAGAAATCGTTCGCGCCGTCACTGAGCGCGGTTACACCGAACCCACCCCCATTCAAGCGCAAGCTATCCCCGTCATTCTGAAAGGCGGCGACCTCATGGGCGGCGCGCAGACTGGCACGGGCAAGACCGCTGGTTTCACATTGCCCTTGCTGCAACGTCTCGCTGACAAGCAAGTCGTTGGTAAAGGTCATATCCGCGCATTGGTGCTTACCCCCACACGCGAACTCGCCGCTCAAGTCGAAGAGAGCGTGCGCCTATACGGCAAACACCTGCCGCTCAAATCCATGATGATGTTCGGCGGTGTGAACATCAATCCGCAGATCAAACAACTGCATGGCCGCGTGGACATCTTGGTGGCGACACCGGGCCGTCTGCTCGATCACTTGCAACAGAAGACGGTCGATCTGTCTCACGTCGAGATTTTGGTATTGGACGAAGCCGACCGCATGTTGGACATGGGTTTCATCCGCGACATCAAACGCGTCATCGCTGTGCTGCCAAAGAAACGCCAGAACTTGTTGTTCTCCGCCACGTTCTCCGACGAGATCAAGTTGTTGGCGGATGGCTTGCTGACTAACCCAGCACTCATCGAAGTGGCACGTCGCAACCAGACTGCGGAACTCATCGAGCAACGCGTCTATCCAGTCGATCGTGAGCGCAAGCGTGACTTGCTGACGCACCTCATCAAAGAGAACAATTGGTTCCAAGTGTTGGTGTTCACACGCACCAAACACGGCGCGAACAACCTCGCCGACCATCTGAACAAGAACGACATCCCAGCGATGGCCATTCACGGCAACAAGAGCCAAGCGGCGCGCACCCGTGCGCTGGCCGAGTTCAAGACAGCCAAATTGCAAGTGTTGGTGGCGACCGACATCGCTGCGCGCGGTATCGACATCAGCGAACTGCCGCACGTGGTGAACTACGAGTTGCCTAACGTGGCAGAAGATTACGTACACCGTATCGGTCGTACTGGCCGTGCAGGGAGTTCGGGCGAAGCCAGCTCACTCGTGTGTATCGACGAAAAGAAACTGTTGAACGACATCGAGCGTCTTATCAAACGTGACATCCCGGTGACGAACGTGCCCGGCTTCGATGTCGATCCACGCATCAAAGCCGAGCCGATCTTGAACGGTTCGAACCGTGGTCAAGGTGGCCCGCGTCAAGGCCAAGGTCGCGGTCAACCGCGTGCTGGTGGTGCAGGTGGAGCAGGCCGCACAGGCGGTGCGCCACGTACCGGCGGCGGCAAACCAGCGGGTGCACCTAAGCCAGCTGGTGCGGGCCGTGGTCCAGTGCCATCGGGTGCGCAGCATCGTTCCGGTGGGCGTGGTCGTTAATGGCTACTGTCACTAACGAAGAAGCTATCTCAGCCACCAAACTGTGGCTTGAGAAGGCCGTCATCGGTCTCAACCTGTGCCCCTTCGCCAAGGGGGTGCACGTCAAGGGTCAGATACGTTACGTGGTGAGTGCCGCGCAAACGCCGGAAGAATTGCTGGCCGATGTGTTGAAAGAGTTCGAAGTGTTGGCCGAGGCCAGCCGCGACAAGATCGACACCATCCTGCTCATCCATCCGCACGTGCTGACCGATTTCCTCGACTACAACGATTTCCTCGAAGTCGTTGACGAGGCATTGGAAGAAGTCGATCTCGCGGGTGAGCTGCAAGTCGCCAGCATGCATCCGCAATACCAGTTCGCCGAGACGGAATTGGACGACATCACCAACTTCACCAATCGTTCGCCGTACCCGACCTTGCACATCTTGCGAGAAGAGAGCATCGACGAAGCGGTCGCTGCCTTTCCTGAAGCAGAGCAGATCTTCGAAAAGAACATCGAGACGATGCGCAAGCTGGGATATGAAGGATGGGATGCACTCGGCCTCGCAGAAGTACAGCGACGCAAAAAGTAATTCGCAAACCTAGTGACCGTTCGTGGTGAGTAGGCGTAGCCGTATCGAACCATCCGGCGCGGAACGCGACGGTGCGCCTTCGGCATCCCTCGATACGGCTGCGCCTACTCGGGACGAACGGTTTGGTGAATAATGAACACCCAATGACGACCACACCTAACTACGCCGACCTCACCCCCGACTGCGTGCTCAACGCACTGGAGAGCATCGGCTTGCGTTGCGATGGTCGTCTGCTTGCCCTCAACAGTTACGAGAACCGTGTGTATCAGGTCGGCATCGAAGACGATAAGCCGCTGGTCGCCAAGTTCTATCGCCCCGCACGTTGGAGCGACGCAGCCATCCTTGAAGAACATACATTCGTGCAGGAGTTGGTCGAGCGCGAGATCCCTGTCGTTCCCGCTTCGACGATAGCCGGCACGACACTACATCACTTCGATGGATTCCGATTCTCTGTGTTCGCCAAACATGGTGGACGCGCCCCCGAGTTGGAGAACCGCGACACGCTGGAATGGCTAGGCCGCTTCCTCGGGCGCATCCACGCTGTGGGCGCGACCAAGGATTTCCAGCATCGTCCTTCACTCAATATCGAGACATTCGGCATCGAACCGCGCGATTTTCTATTGGCGAACGATTTCATCCCAAGCGACATCGACGCGGCGTATCGCAGCGTGGTGCAACAGGCCTTGGATGGCGTGCGTCACTGCTTCGATAGAGCAGGGGACGTGAAGCAACTGCGTCTGCATGGCGACTGCCACGCAGGCAATGTGCTGTGGACAGATGAAGGCCCGCACTTCGTCGACTTCGACGACAGCCGTATGGGACCCGCCGTACAAGACCTATGGATGTTGCTCTCGGGCGAACGCGAAGATCGTGTGCGGCAGATGGGCGACGTGCTGGCAGGCTACGAAGACTTCTGTGAATTCGACGCGCGCGAACTACACCTCATAGAAGCACTGCGCACCTTGCGTCTTATCCACTATTCCGCATGGCTCGCACGGCGCTGGGACGACATCGCATTCAAGCAAGCCTTCCCGTGGTTCAACACGCAGATATATTGGCAGAACCGCATCTTGGAATTGCGCGAGCAGATCGCACTGATGGAGGAGCCGCCGTTGTGGCAACAGTAACTAGAAGCGCCCTCATCCCCAGCCCTTCCCCCAGCGGGGGAAGGGAGCCAATCCCCTCTCCCACTGGGATAGGGTTAGGGTGAGGGAACCCTCGTTGAAAAACCATGAAACAAAATTCCATCATTTGTCCCTGCGGTAGCAAAAACCCCTATACCGATTGCTGCGCTCTTTACGTCGAAGGCAGCGCACCCGCACCCACCGCCGAAGCCATCATGCGTTCGCGCTACACCGCATACACCCTGATGCGAGAAGACTATCTGTTAGCCACATGGCACACCTCCACACGACCAGCCTCATTGGACTTGGCGGCTGACGCAGCGACGAAGTGGATAGGGCTAGAAGTGAAGCGCCATGAACAACAAGACACCGACCACGCCATCGTCGAATTCGTCGCACGCTACAAAGTGAATGGTCGCGCGCATCGTCTGCATGAGGTGAGCCGCTTTGTGCGCGAGGATGGACGCTGGTTCTACGTGGATGGAGATGTGATCTGAAGCATCTTCTGTCGCTTGCTGAGTAAAGAATAGAAAGCGTTTGAATCACCGAAAGGTCGACCGTGAACTTCCTTGCCCATGCGCTACTTGCAGGTGACTCTCCCGCCTTGATCGTGGGCGGAGTCGTTGGCGATTGGATCAAAGGAACCTTGCCCGGCGCATTGCCGCCCGACCTCGCCAAGGGTGTCGCGCTGCATCGCGCCATCGATGAACACGCCGAAACCCATCCCGCTTTTTGCCGCAGTCGCACCCGTGTCTCACCCCTGCGCAGACGTTATGCCGGCGTCCTCGTTGATGTGTTCTACGACCACCTGTTGGCGAAGCATTGGGCAGACATCCATCACCGCCCGCTGGATGAATATTGCAACGAAGTCTATCGCCACATACAAGACCGACTGAACGACCTACCTCCCGATTCACACTTCGCTTTGAACATGATGGCGCAACAAGATTGGCTCAGCAGCTACGCACACATAGCCGAGGTCGCCGACGTGTTGGCGCGCATGTCACGCCGCGCACGGCAACCCAATCCATTGGCGAATGGGGAGCTTGAGTTGCTTGCGGATATGGAGGGATTTACGGCGGACTTCTACGAGTGGTTTGATGATGCGAAAGGGTTTTGTCTGGAGTGGCAGGATTCTCTATAAACAATTCGATGCTGAGCGGACCCGATTAGCTTCTACGTGGGCA
Source organism: Sideroxydans sp. (assembly GCA_041752675.1). GTDB lineage: Bacteria > Pseudomonadota > Gammaproteobacteria > Burkholderiales > Gallionellaceae > Sideroxyarcus. Next base: position 12,812 of record JBGSWB010000240.1, read on the forward strand.
CATGCACCCGTGCCCACCCTTCAGGTCTAACTTGAAGTAGACGCATCAAACATGACTTCTTTGAAGTTATCACTTGAAAACTCAATAACAACGTCACCGTGAAAACCACAACCGGCTCTGCAAGTGAATGAATAGTGAATAAAAGACTTTCCACCCAAACTATTGATCCGGCCAGTTGAAGTTTGAAGTTTTCATGCGGCATATTTCACGCGAGAATCCTGAAAGTATTTTTTGAC